>JAFWEL010000195.1 GCA_017512905.1 Clostridia bacterium | reverse complement strand
GCAAGGAAGCCTTTTTTGCTCTGGTCGACAGGCTCCCTGCCGCCCTGAAGGACTAGCTTCGCGTCGCAAAAAAGGCCCCGCCCGCGGCGTACACGCCGCCGCGTACGATTAAAGATCGGGGCGCTACCGCCCCCGATACCCTCGGTAAGTTAGCCAAAGGGGAGTTCGTCATCAGCCCGACAAATCAGAATTTGTTCCTTGCTTTTCTCCCCTGAATACGTTATTATAAACATGGGTGAAAAAAATATATAGCAAGGAGTGGTGCACACATGACGAAGAAACTGCTTTCCCTCATCCTGGTGTTGGCAATGGTACTGGCCATGGGCTCCGCCGCGCTGGCGGACTACTATTCCAACCTGCTGCCCGTCGTCACGACCTACGCGCCTGAATTCAAGGACAAGACCGTGATCCTGCACTCCAACGACGTGCACGGTGCCATCGACGGATATGCCTACATGCCCGCGCTGCGCGAGAAGCTCCTGAGCCAGGGCGCCACCGACGTGCTGGTGGTGGACGCAGGCGACTTCTCCCAGGGTGGCATCTACGTCAGCGTCAACAAGGGCAAGGCGGCCATCGATATGATGAACGCGGCGGGCTACGACGTGGTGACCCTGGGCAATCACGAATTTGACTACGGCTTTGACAAGCTGATGGAAAACCTGAAGGACGCCAAGTTCCAGGCCATCTGCTGCAACGTCTACAATGACGCGACCGGCGAGACCATACTGCCCCCCTCCACGATCATCGAAACCAAGTCTGGCATGAAAATAGGCTTTGTGGGCGTCGAGACCCCCGAGACGGCCTCCAAGGTGAACCCCGGCCTGATCACCGAAATCGGCTTCTCCCACTTCAGCAAGCTGTATGACGCGGTCCAGGCTGCGGTGGACGCCATCCGCGGCGAGTGCGACCTGGTCATCGGCCTGACCCACCTGGGCGTAGGCGTCGAATCCGCGTCCAACGGTTACCGCTCCGTGGACCTGCTGAACACGGTGGACGGCATCGATTTCGCCATCGACGCCCATTCCCACACTGTGATGTCCAGCGCCAAGTATGATCTGCCCATCCAGTCCACCGGCACGAAGTTCGCCTATGTGGGCGTGGTGGTCATCGACAACGCCACCCGGATGATCCAGAGCAACTTCCTTCTGTCCACGGCCAGCCTGGAAAAGGACGAGGAAGTCGCCGCCGCGGCCCAGGAGATCATAGACGCCGTGGACGAGCAATACGGCACGCCCTTCGCCACCTCCGAGGTGCGCCTCGAGGGCGAGCGCATTCCCAGCCGCACCAGTGAGACCAACATGGGCGACCTGATTACCGACGCCCTCGTATGGAAGATGCTGAAGGAGGGCGGCATCGAAAACGCCGAGCCCAACCAGGTGGTAAGCATCCTCAACGGCGGCTCCATCCGCGCAACCATCGAAGCGGGCGACGTGTCCATGAAGTCCATCAACGCTGTGCAGCCCTTCGGCAACACCGTAGCCGTGATCTATGTCACCGGCGAAGAGCTACTGCAGGCGCTGGAGGCCTCCACCTTCTCCACCCCTGAGCAGATCGGCGCCTTCCCCCAGACCAGCGGCATCGAGTGGACCCTGGACTGCACCAAGCCCTACGCCAAGGGCGACGTCTACATGCTGAACGGCAAGGAAACCACCTATTTCGCCCCCGACAGCATCCAGCGCGTGACCATCACCGCCATCAACGGCCAGCCCTTCGATCCCACGGCCACCTATGCCGTAGTGACCAGCAACTTCATCGCGGAAGGCGGCGACACCTACAACGTGTTCAACCGTGCCTATGTCGCCGGCACAGGCTTCGACACCGGCGTCTCGCTGGACCAGACCGTGATGCAGTACGTGACCGAGGCGCTGGACGGCAAGATCACCGCCGAACAGTACGGCCAGCCCCGCGGCTCGCTGACCATGATACTGCCCGAGGTCACCGAGGAAGAAGAAGCGGTGGAACCTGCGGCGTAACATACCCTGTAAAAAAGGACGCTGCCGATAATTCGGCGGCGTCCTTTTTCCATGGGATCATTCCCTGTACCCCTCCATCATCCGCTTGAACAGCTCGGCGGTGGAGGGCGGGGTGTAGGTGACGGCATTCGCGCCGGCCTGGATGGTGCGGCGGATCGATTCGACGTCCTGTCCCACCGCTGGCCATGATGCGCCCATCGGAATATTTCTTCCGTATAGCGGCGATGTCGGTAATCGCGCGGGTGGCGGATCTCAGGTTTTCCCTCCCAGTATCTTCCCGATAAACGCCCTCGACCGCTCCTCCTTCGGGTGCTCGAAGAATTCCCTGGACGGGCCGGACTCGATCACGCGGCCTTCCTCCATGAACAGCACCCGGCTGGAGACGCTGCGGGCGAACTCCATCTCGTGGGTCACCACCAGCATGGTCATGCCCGATTCGGCCAGGGCGCGCATCACGGCCAGCACCTCGCCGATCAGCTCGGGGTCGAGGGCGCTGGTGGGCTCGTCGAAGTAGATGATCTCGGGGCTGGAGGCCAGCGCCCGGGCGATGGCCACGCGCTGCTGCTGGCCGCCGGAGAGCTGGCTGGGATAGCTGTCCAGACGCTGGTCCATGCCCACCCGGGTGAGGGCGTCCACGGCCAGGCGGTTGGCCGCCTCCTTCTTCATGCCCGCGCCAACGGTCAGGCCCAGGGTCACGTTCTGCAACACTGTTTTGTTCAGAAACAGGTTGTAGCTCTGGAACACGAAGGCCGTCTTGCGCCGCAGTCGGGCGATCTCCTTCCGGCTGGCCCCGTGCAGGTCGAAGCGCTCGCCGTCAAAGGTCAGCTCGCCCTCGTCGGCCCGCTCCAGGAAGTTCAGGCAGCGCAGCAGCGTGGTCTTGCCGGAGCCGCTGGGGCCCAATATGGCGATGACCTCGCCCTTTTCCACGCCCAGGTCGATGCCCTTGAGCACCTCCCGGCCGTCGAAGGACTTGCGCACGCCTCTCGCCTCAAGCATCATGCCCGGTCACCCCCGTAGCTGGCCAGCTTCCTTTCGCCCAGGCGCTGCAGCCAGGTCAATATCGTGCAGAAGGCCAGGTAGATCAGGGCCACCTCGGTGTACAGACCCAGGGATTCATACACTCGGCCGTTGATGATGGTGGCCTCGCGGAACATCTCGGTCACGGTGATGGTCGCCGCCAGCGACGTGCCCTTGAGCATCGAGATCAGCGAATTGGACAGCGCCGGGAAGGCGGCCCGGAAGGCCTGGGGCAGCACGATGTGGCGCATGATCTGCAGATAGTTCAGGCCCACGCACCAGCCCGCCTCCATCTGGCCCCGGGAAACGCTCTCCAGCGCGCCGCGCATGCTCTCGGCCATGTAAGCGCCCTCGTTGAAGCCGAACACCAGCACCGCCGTGGGGTAGGCCGGCAGCGTGACGCCCAGGCTGGGCAGGCCGTAGAACACCAGGTACAGCTGCACCAGCAGCGGCGTGCCCCGGACGATCCAGATGTAAAACCGGCAGACCTGGCGCAGCAGGCGCACATTGGCATACTGGATCATCGCCACGATCACCGCGATCACCAGGGCCAGCGCGAAGGACAGCGCCGTCAGCGGCACCGTCACCTTCACCCCGTATTCCAGCAGCTTCGGAAAGGAATCCACCAGGATTTTCCAGAGACGTTCGTTCATATATGATGCTCCGTTGGTTGATGTGCAAATTCTGATTTGTCGCGGGCTTGCGCCCGTTTGAAGGGGGACAGGTCCCCCTTCAATACATCCTCCTCAGATTTGCCTGAAATCGCAGGCGATTTCCGGGCGGCAAATCTGCAAGGAAGCCTTTTTTGCTCTGGTCG
>JAFWEL010000046.1 GCA_017512905.1 Clostridia bacterium | reverse complement strand
GCACCTGTCCAGAAGGCGCTTGACCTTGTGTTCAGGCGCGTAGGCCTGCTCATGGTTTGCGCTCAGCCAGTTTTCGTGGCAATAACCTGCCCAGGGTTTCAGAATCAGATCCTCCTAAAGGGATCTCTTGCTCTGCTCTTCATTGTACAACAGCGTGAAGCGCGCGCCATTGGGTAATGTGATGTTGAATCTCGAAGCCAATCGTTTCACCCTCCCTATATATTACTTCCGGCCAGAACGGCATTTTCGCGAAAACTGGCGCGTTAAAATTTTGTTATCCAATCCGTGCCATGATGGAATTGCCCCGCGATCACGCCGCGGGACGATAGAAGATGAAGAACTGTTTCCTCTGCGACTCAAAGGCCGCCAGTTTCTGCTTCTTCCTCACGCTGCTTGCCGGATCGTTGGCGTACATGTAGGTATCGTCGCATTTCCAGAGACAAATGAAATGGCCTCCTTTTGTCCAGTAGCCAGGACCCATGCTGGCGACCACCTACGCGCCGGCCTTGAGAGCGGCTTTCGCGGTGGCCATCGATTTTGTCTGGACGAATTGGCTAAATCCATACGCGCCGGCGATCGATTTGAAAAACGCCCAGGCGGTACCGCTGTTTTTCGTTCGAAATCCTTGCTTGATCGCGTAGGCGCACATCTCCACAGGGGTAATCGCCTTGTCGATCCATGTGGCCATGATATCCGCCATGCTGGTCGGACCGCAGCCGGAGGAGCCTATGGTTTGCTTCGAGCTGCCGGTAATAGTGTAGGGCTTCTTGCTCCAGCGCTTATCGCCCTGCTTGTAATCGACAGGCTGCTTGCTGCCGGTTCCCGTAGCGACGGTCTCTGTCGGTTTTGTAATCTTCTCGTACTGGCATCCCCAGAGCGCCAGCCAGTCGTTTGTGTCAATGCAGCCGGTCTGCTCCAGTCCGGATGTGGACTGGAACGCAAGGACGTTTGCCCTCGTATTGTTCCCGAACTTGCCGTCAATGGTAGCGCCGACGAGCGCCTGGACTGCTTTGACATAGATACTGCCACTGTAGTCCTTGTACGCCACAGCGGGCAGGGTCTTTGCCAGGGCTGTCAGCGTCTGCGGTCCGGCGATGCCGTCCACGGTCAATCCGTGCTCGCGTTGGAAAGCCTTCGTGGCTGTCTTCTACTCGACGGTAAAGGTGTCCTTCATGGATAATCCCATCAATAAGCTGTACGCGCGAACCGCTTGCTTGCTGTTGGACTTACTTCCGTATTTCAGCGTCATCCTCGGTCACCTCCACCAGCTTGCCATTCACCAGAACCATCACCGTGTCGTGCTCGACAGGCTCTTCGTGCTCGGGTTCATAGTACCTCGCCATACTCATCACTCCTTGCATATTGTGTTCTCTTCCCCTAAACATTACTTCCGGCCAGAAGGGTGTTTCCGCGAAAAATGTCGGGTTAATTGTTTGTTATGCGCCATCTTGCCGATAATTCCCGTACTTCTGCGCCCATTCCAGGTCGTTTTGCTTCACGATGTGGTAAACCGCATTGCGAAAGCGCAGCTCGACGGAATCGTAATTCAAGCCGGTGATGTCCGCCATGTCGGCAAGGCTGTATCCCGACATGATCCTCTGAATGAGATCGCGCTGATCGGCTTCCAGCTCCGCCTTCTCGATCTACCGATCGAGGTCGATCAGGGTACACAATATTTCGGGATTGCCCTTAAGGGATTCCAGCTTGCTCCTGCCGTAGATCAGCTGTGAGACGATTCTCTCCTCGCTCAAAGGTAAGTAATGCCATTCAGTTGGATTGATCATGTATTCTTCTCTCCTTCCTCAGTATTCTCAACAAATCTTTCAGGCGCTTTCAGGGATTTAAGGTATTCGCTGATCTCTGCTTTCTCTGGAATGCTTGAACGTCTTGCCAGGTCCAATACATCCTGAAGAGGAATGAAATTCTTGTTCAGAACCTGATGTGATATCATTCCGTTGGGAAGTCTGCGTCGGTTGACCTGTATCTGCCATAGCTCCTTGTGCGGGCATTGACTACCGATCACGCTTGGACTGGCATATCCAAGGATCAGAGCCATGTCGTAAGCGGGGAAGAGCCAGCTACCGTTAACCTGATAAGCCATGACGGGGCGTGCCAGCTTAAGTGGCAGCGACAACGCACAGGGTGTTCCCAACAGGTCAATGCGTCTTTCCTTGGGTAGAGCATCGTTTTCCTCAAAGACTTCCGCCCAGGAAAGGTATTCCGTCCATTCTGGAACGCTAAGGATTTCACGAAGCTTGGATTGAGGTACAAGTGTGTGAAGCGCCAGGTGATATGTGCGGTCAAAGCAGTATGACAGGTCCCGCATTGACACTTCCAGTATCATTTCATATGCAGGACAAGGAGAAGGAGGTAACGAGTACGATCAACAGCCAGATGAGCTCGTTGTTTTCCGGTACCTGAATCGCAGCATCCTTATCCTCCGAAGCATAGGCGCGGCAACGTTACCGTACAGACGTTGCCGCGCTTTGGGGTCTATGCGAGGGCTCGGTAATATGTTATAATGCATCTGAGAAAGTCGTAAATACGTGAAGGGATCCATCATGAAAACAGCGCTGCTTGTGATCGATATGCAGAATGACTACCTGTGGGAGAACAGGAAGAAGCTGTTTTCCTATGATACCGCGCGACTGACCGCGTCTGTCAACGCGCTGGTCCATCGGTATCGGCTCGTGATCTATATCCGGCACATCATACAGAACCTTCCGACGAACCGCTTGCTGTTCGGGTATTCGATTGCGGGGACGGAGGGCGCGGAGCTGTACGGCGGGCTGGACATCGTATCCGACTATTGCTTTGACAAATACTTCGGAGACGCGTTCACGAACCGGGCGCTGGGGAAGCTGCTTCGGGAGCAGGGCGTTGAAACAGTCCATCTCTGCGGCCTGGACGAATGCGGATGCGTCGCCGCCACGGCGCTGGGCGCGGTGAAAAGAGGATTCAAAGCGGAGATCATAAGAAAGGGTACCGCGACCATGCTGCCCGCCACGAAGGTCGCCAAAACGCATGAGAAGCTGCGTAAAGCAGACGTGACATGGAGGGATGATGATGAATGATCTGCTGACGATCATCAAGGGCAGGAAGAGCGTTCGCACCTTTGACGGCAGGCCCGTCAGCGCCGGGGACAGGGAGAAGCTTGAACAATACGCTCAGACGATCGCGAATCCCTTTGACATTCCGGTCCGGTTTGTCTGGCTCGACGCGAAGGAGCACGGGCTGTCCAGTCCCGTGCTGTCGGGCGAGACGCTGTACGTCGCCGGGATCGTCGACAGGGTCCCGTATGCGGACGTGGCCTTCGGCTATTCCTTTGAAAAGCTGGTGCTGTATGCCTGGTCGCTGGGGATCGGGACCACGTGGATCGGCGGCACGATGAAGCGGGAGGCGTTTGAGCGCGCTGCAGGGCTTGCGGAGGGCGAGAGGATGCCCTGCGTCAGTCCGCTTGGATACCCCGCCCGAAAGCGTTCCATCAGGGAAACGTTGATGCGCAAGGGCGTCGGCGCCGATACGCGCTTGCCTGCGGAAAAGCTGTTCTTCGACGGCACATGGGACGTCAGCCTGTCCGCCGAGCAGCAGGAAACGCTTTCAGAGCTGATCGAAATGGTGCGCTGGGCGCCGTCCGCCGTCAACAAACAGCCCTGGCGGGTCGTCGTGTCGGGTCGCGATTTCCACTTCTATGAGAAGCGGGACAAGGGCTATGTCGGCGAAAAGATAGGCGACCTGCAAAAGATCGATGTCGGAATCGCGCTCTGCCACTTCATGATGGGGCTGGATGCGCAGGGGAGGAAGGCGGAAGTGATCGTCTCAGATCCCGGGTTGGCTGTCCCGGACGGCGTTGAGTACATTGCGACCGTCAGAGGAGTTTGAATCATGAAGCACATGTATTGCGAAAAGTGCAGGCATCTGTTTGAGGGCGAACGTTGCCCGAACTGCCGAAAGAGCCGCGTTCGCCCCGTCAAGCTGGAGGACCCATGCTTTCTGACCGAAAAAGGCACGCCATGGAGCGGGATGCTGGCGGATGTGCTTCGCCAGAGTAATATCCCTTTCCTCTCGGATGGACGCCTGGGCGCGGGGCTGGCCGTCTACTCTGGCACAATACGGGAGAGCATCCGGTTTTATGTGCGATGGGACGATATGGAGCGCGCCATCGCTATTGTGGAAGAACTGTTTGGAGAGAATTCATAAGGATAAGATATCGGGATAGAGAGCATCAAACAGGCGTAAAACACGCGCTTTGTTAAGTTTTTGAGAAATCAAGAAAAGGCAACATAATATCGCCGGGTCCCAGATTTCGTGTCATGAGTGCGTTTTTTGGGCCGGATAAACGTTCAAAAATCCGAACATTAATCCGGTATATTGGACGTGAATGTTCGGTATATATCACGAACATATGAAAAACCCGAACGTTCCAACGTTCGGGCTTTGGTGCGGGAAACAGGACTTGAATTTGTAGGACGCTGTATTACCCTGTATCAGGGCGTTTCAAAACGTCCATATTTCCGGGGTCTTTCGTCCATTGCGTGCTATTCTGTATCAGGGTTTATTATCGTATTTGCGGTCAAAACTGCGGTCAATTGCGGTCATGGTTTCAGTCGTCCACAGCGCGGCAGCAGCAGCGCATATATAACCTTATATAATAAATCTTATTTTTTTTATATTTCTTATATTTATCTTCAAAAGCCCTGTGCCATCGGCGTTTTGGGGCTCTCTGGCCTCAAATAGAAAGTCTTATTTTTGAGAGGATTTTTCTTATTTTTCTTATGCCGCCAGTGCTGGCCTGGAATACCGTAACGATTCGTGACGGCCTCCTGCCCCTCCTGTGGACGCCTCATAGAGGCCAGCTTCCCACAATGGGAACCCGTCAGGTAGAAAAAAGGGCGGCAAGCCCTTGACAGGCCGCCGCCAATGCTGTACAATGGTGTTGCTAAAGGGAATTGTCCCCGCCGTAGTCACCTATGGCAAAAACGCCTCCGAGTAGTAGCCGCTACCCGGAGGCATTTTTCATCTAACGCTTAGAGCCGAAGTAAATCGTCAATGCGAGACTTGCAACAGCAATCAAGCCGAAGAAAATTTCAACGTTTGTCATGCTATCACCCCCCGCTTATGTATTCAGCGGGGGCGCTTCCGGGCCATTGTCCAGCACGATCATTATACCATCACAAGACCCTTGTCGTCAATCCTCGGCGTGGGCAAACCCTCGGCGTCGGGTTGATTGCCCCATGTGCGCGGAATGACCCTGTTGTATGTGCAATCAAGGCCGCCCACGGATAGCAGGGCAGCGCGTTCATGTGCGATTCTATCAGCATATCCCATATCACGGGGAAGGGCTTCGACGACAGCGGCACGAAACGAACGCCCCGACAGCAGCGCCACGCCGATTTGTTGCGATAGTAGACCATTCAGACACTTTTCCTTGAGGACCTGACGCATGAATACTTCCCATGTTCTCATACGGCGCTGGAAGTCATTTGTTGACCCGATATAAGGCCGCCCCGTGTCGTCGATCAGGGCATACACGGCAGCCCCTTCATATTCGGGGATTGATGTCAATACGTGAGGTTTATTCCTCGGCATCTGTATCACCTTCCACATATTCGATGATGTCGCCCGGTTGACATTTCAAAAGGCCGCAAATGACGTCCAACTCATGCCATGATGGCAGGCCCCCGGCGCGGATTTTTGACACGACGGACATACCCAACAGCTTTTCCGTGCGTATGCGGTTTTGCGAATACCCGGCAGCTTTCAACTTTTCCAGCACGTTGACCTTGTAACGGATTGCCATAAATATAGCCTCCTCTCCTATTGTACCATAATTATAGCACGAAATAACACCGAAAACAAGTGCAATTATGCACAAGATACAGCACTGAAATTTGGTGTTATTGTCAATGGACAGCACCGAAAGTTGGTGCTATAATATAGTCACAGGTTGAGGGAAGGCCACAACAGAGCGAATGAATAGAGTGTTCAAGGTAAGAGCTGCTGAAAAGGCCACGATCTCCAGAAGATGAGCTGACGACCTCGCACAGACACCTTCCCCAACCCGGACACCCCGAAGCACATCGACCACAGAGAGGAGAGAACCCCATGAAGTACAATCTGTCGAAGCTGATGAAGAAGGCCTGGAGCCTCTTCCGGCAGGCCGCCAGGAAGGCCGCCATCACCTTCTCCGAGGCGCTGAAGAAGGCCTGGCAGTGGATCAAGGTCCAGGAAGCCAACGCTGTCAGGATCGAGGCCGCCGCCGAGGCCGCCGGGATCGAGGAAGAGTTCCACAGCTGGGCTGGCTGGCAGGCCCTCGGCCGGATGGTCATCCACACCGAGGAGGCGGCCTTCCAGTGCACCGTGGACGACCCCACCACCAAGAAGGGCACCCGCGTCAAGAGCTTCTTCCTCTACAGCCAGACGCAGCCCGCCCCGATCGCACAGTAAAGCCCCGGCAACCTTCCACAGCCAACCGGGGCAACCCACAACCGACCAACCGAGGCCGAGGGGCTGGAATCAGTATAGCGCGGTCCCTCGGCACTGTCAAGAGGGGAGAATAACGAAATGGATACAGTAGTAAAAGCCTATGAGATTACCGAGGACGACCTGATTCCTTTTAACCAGTTTAAGAAGAGCTTCAATCTCTGGGCGATACAGAATAACATTATCCGAGAAATGGCATTGCTGACCGTGGAGGAGTGCTACATCGTCGCACGAACCGCCGCGCGTATGGTTCATATTGGCATGAACGAGGAAGACCGCAAGCTGCTGAAACACAGGAGAAGGAATAAAGGAGAGTAACACCGACCGAACACAAACCCGCGGGCATATAAACCCTCGGGTTTCTCGGTTATTCTCGGACTTTTTTAGGGCTCGCTCCAAAATGTCCGGATCGCCCGCGCGCCCGCGCGTAAAGGGTCCGATTTGTCCGATTCCGCGCGTTCCCCGCGCGTTAAAGCCTCGGATTTCTCGGATTGTCGCCCTTTTTAGGGCCTCCGATTTCTCCGATTTCGACGGGGTAGTGTCAAAAAAGTGTCCGTTTTCTGTGCCGCTTTTGCGCTGCTTTTGTGCATCGGTGAACGATTCGTTCACCCATTTGTTTTTATCATCGAGAGGTCTGCAAACAAGTCACCGGCGTTAATGCCGTCAACACGCTTTGCGTTATGCCTGATCCACGATTCAAGCAATCCTCGGTCAACCACATACGCTTTGCCATCAATCACAGTCGCCGGGAAGGTGTCCCGCTGCATGAGGGCGTCAGCTGCTGCATGGTCTATGCCGAGCTCCTTTGCAAGATCATCCGTGTTCAAAAACTGGGATTTCTTCGTCGATGCCGTCATTATGATTCCTGCCTTTCATGTCATCAGTGTATAGTAATGTCATCACGTCCCGCGCATCTGATCGGAGAAGAGATCCCCCCGTCCGAATTTCGCGGAAACTATCACGCGGGGAGCCGACGGTCTGCACCTCGGTCATCTGTGGAGATTTGTCCTCCCCCTTAAACGTCGCCTTCTTCTTTGCTGATTCTTTGCTGTGCGCCCCCGCACCTTTCCCGCTGCTCCACCCGCCACAGTGCCGCGGCCTCGGTCACGCTGGTCCAGTCACGGTTAAACGCGGCAACGCCCTTGTGCGCGTGGAACCTGGTCCGTTCATCCAGCCGCGCCGGATCATCAACCAGGGCGCGCAGCTGCTTGTCTTTCTTCAACTGTTGGAGGGATTTGCGGTGCAGCTGGCGGGCGCGCTCCACGCTCACGCCAAAGCTCTCAGCAGCCTCCCTGAGCGGCTTTCCCTCCAGGTCACACAACTCCACCGTTCTGCGCTGGCGTTCATCCTGGAGGCGCCCCACGGCCTCACGCACCCGCTTTTGAAGATCATCCAGCAAGGCCCCGGCGTCGATGTCCGGCAAGCTGTCATCCGGCAGCGTATCCAGGAAGGTCAGCCCCTCGGCGTCGTCCACAGAGACAGGCGCATCGAGTGCCAGTGCTCCCGTGTGGGCGCGGGTGGGCTTCCCTTCCCGATAACCGAGGGCCTTTTCAAACTCCCCGTAGACGTGCCAGGCGGCCCAACCAAACCAGGACTTGCCCGCTTTTTCGTCAAAGGTTTCGGCGGCCTCGATCAGGCCAAAGAAACCAGCCTGTGCAAGGTCCTCCACGGACACAGCTGGATCGCGTTCACAGTGTGCCGCCCAGCGCCGGGCCAGCAGCTGGAGCAAGTCGTGGTTTTGTTCGTACAGCTCTTCATACATTGACAACGCCTCCCGCAACCTGTAAACTATTATCTGTACATTTATAGAGGAAAGGAGGTGTATCGATATGAAGCCCAAAGCACCGGACTATTGCAGACACCCGGAAAGGCGGAATTGCAGGAATTGCCCTGACAGTCAACAGCCAAGGTTGTTTGATGGTCTTTGTAAGTGGCTCGCCCAGGCTTGGGACCACAGTGCAAACCTGCAAGACCGCCATTCTGGCCAGCAGCTGCGGCGGGAGAGCTGACGCCAGCAGTTTCCCCCGCCGTTTGATTCTCTATCCGATGATGTCGTTCCAATCCAGCTCACGGTCTTCGTTTGAAGGGCGTCGTGTTTCGTTACACCCTTGCCGGGGGTCGTCCTCCAGCAGGGCCTCCAGCTTTGCGAGATCAATTTCAACAACATACTGTGATTTAGGGATCCCGGGGATATGCCGCGTCTTTGCTCTCTCCGTGGACGTGATTCCAGCCTTATAAAGGCGGCTCCAAATCTCCGACCGCTTAATACCAATCGGGGTGCCGGCCCTCGCGCTCAACTCCTGCGCGGCGGCGAACAGGGCCATGGGGATAGCATATAACTTCCCCATATAGTCAAGATAGCCACACAGCTTTTCATTACCCGAGTAAAGAGCCGCGTCTTTAACGGGCAGGAAGCGCAAGGGATCTGTTTTCAGGCCTTCCACCGCCTCGGCGAACATTCGCAGCGGGTCGGAGGCGTTGACTTCCTCGGCGTGCGTTTGCTGCTGCTCCAAGACAACGGCCAGCGCCTCGGCCGCCAGGGCTTCCCGTTCAGCATCGTCAACCGCGCCGACCGAGGCGAAGTAATCCAGCATCACGCCAAAGCCCGTCAGCATGTGCGCGCCGGCAGTGCCGAGCCGGTCATGTCCACTATACCCCGCTGCCGCGTTCAGCAGCTCCCGCCGCTTATCCTGGAAGACCTGGCGCAACTCCCCGGCGAATACGTCTGCGCCTCCATTGTTTACGCGCCAGCACAGCCAGCCTATAAACCCCCTCATGGCCCGCGCATAGACGCCGGCGCGGGCTGCTTCCTGCGCCTCGGTCAATTTGTCGTTATCCACTTCTCCGGGGTTCAGAGGGGCAACATAGACGCGGGAAAGGCCACTCTCGCCGAGGTCGGGCACATATTCCGCGGTGAATATGCCGAGGCCGCGGGCAGGCTTCGCCGTGCGCAAGGTTTGGTCCGAGTTCATCCGCTGGCGGGCGGCATGGTCGCCCCAGGCCCGGGCGAGGTCCTGCGCCGTCTGCGTCATTACCGCGGCGCTGTTGCGCGCCCCTGTGGGCGTCGGGTGGAAGTCGTCCACGATGGCCGGCAGGTCCTTCGCCAGGAAGATTCCCTCCCGGATCGCGTTGGCGGTAGACTGGAAGTTAAAGGGCAAATTCTGATAGCTCCAGGCAGTACCAAAGTGATTGAGGAAAAGAGACGACAGAACCGATTTTTTTGTCTGCGTTTTCCCCTGGACAACCAGAACGTGCGTCACCGGCTCCCCTGCCTGGGCGAACCACTCACAAAGCGGCGCCAGGTACATCGAGGCCAACAGCGGCAACGTAACACGCCGAGGGGCCAGGTTCAGCAGCTCCAGCGAAGCCCGCGCCAGCTCCCGTGCTGATTCCTCGGGGATGCTCTCGGGCAGCCTATAATCAGCCAGCGCCCCGGGCAACTCCACGGAAACGCCCTCGGCCCCTATAGCACCACCATTGTAAAGAAACGCCCAGAGGTCGCCGATCTCCCGCCAGCCGGAATGAGAGAAGACGGTCCGCTGTCGGGCGGTGACCCTGGCAGCTTTCAGGATCGCGGCGCGCAGCTTGTCTCGCTTTGCGTTCCCCGGTTCGATTACGGCCCCCGGCCAGCGCTCTTCAACCCATCGAAAAGTAGAAAGGTCCCGAGCCAGAACGTTGATCCTGGGCAACAGGGCCCCTCGGTAATTGTAACCCTCCAAGATAAATTCACGCCGTGCCTCGGCACCATCGTCGCGCCGAATGTCTTCCACGGGCACAGCTACAAAGTCGGCCAGTGGTTCAACCGTCGTTTCCCCGTTGTTCGCGTTGACCTTCTGCGCGCACGTCCTGAAGGGCTCCACGATGTACCCGCTGCCGCTGGCCTTGTCATAGGCCTCCCGGACCTTTTCAAAGGCTTGCCGACGCTCCTCGGCCAGTTTATCGAGGAGATAGTCCTTGCCGCGGTAAAGCTGTTTGGTGTCTGCGCAGGCTTTACGAATGGTGCCCTCCCCATAGGTATTACCATTGGCATAGTGCTCTTTATCCCATTTGTCCCGGTATAGCATAGTTTGGCGGAAAAGCTGATCCATGCGCGCCGGATTGCGGCCAGTGGCGAAGGCCAGCGCGTTACACATGGCCTGGTCTGCGCGGCTGTGGTCGCTGTCATAGTCGCTTATGTCGCCGTTACGCAAGGCGGTAATGCGTGAATCTCGCCGCGCCAGCATGGTCCAGATTTGTTCATCGGTAAGATAATACTTGCCACCGGGGATGTAATCAGCCGAGGGACTATCGTCCACAGAAACGCGCGCGCCGGCGGCCTCCGCAGACGTTTGCGCCTCGGGCGAAGGATTTATCGCTGCTCCTTCCGCGGTCGTCTGAAGCACTCTGGCGGTCTCTGACGCCGCCCAGGTGTCAAGCTCCTCGGTGCTGTAGCGTTTCCAGGTGCAGCCCTGGGCCAGCTCCACCGGCAGCGCCTCGCCGTGTTTGTGGTTGTGCGTTCCAGGAACACGCAACACCCGGGCAGGTTCACTGGCGAAGGTGTCCAGGTCTGGGCAACTGATCGCGCCGGCCACAGAATGAGCGAAGGCACGCAGCGCCGAGGCAAGAGCCTCCCTGTTGTCTTCATTGACCTGTATCATGGGGGCAAGTAGCCAATAGGCGTGTAGCCCATGCCCGGACAGAACACAGGCAGAGGGCGGGCAGGGCAGCGCTAATAGCCGCTCCAAGGCATCCGAGGGGTTCATGGGAATCCTCTTGCCTTCCTTATTCGAATCGGCCAGCGTATCGAGGTCAAGGAAATACGCAGGCAAAACCGTTATATCCTCGGCACTGACCCGAGGATTCTTTGTTACCCGCCCCGTCTTCGGATTCAAGCGCTCCCTGATCGGAGCGCCGGCAAGGCCTACCGCGAAAAATACGTCAAAGCCCTGGGCATCCAATGCGAGTGCCTCGGCCTCGGCCTTTTCAAGGGCATCTGTGGACGACAGATCAAACCACAGCGAGGGCTTGCGCCTCTGCTGGTCATGCCTCGCCCAGATATTGAGAACGCCAGCTTGTGTACCGCCAAACAGATTTTCAAAGAGGCAATTTGACATCCGCTCCACCTCGGTTCAACCATTCGCGCAAACCCTCAATCGGGATAATCACGCGACCGTCAAGACGTACAGACGGGAAATCCTCGCGGTTTACCAGCTGGTAAGCCTTGGACCTGGATATACCAAGCGCCTTCCCCATCTCGGGCACCGACAAAGCCAGTCGGTCAGATTGTATCTGTTTTTCCATATTGCTTCCCTCCATGATAATATTTGTTATCATTATTCGCCCGTATAAAGAGCATACCACAAACGCAAATCCATGTCAAGTCATTATGTTCTTATTTGTTACTTGACGTGCTAATAAATGTTTGCTACAATGTTTCTTATAAGGGAGGCGTGCACTATGACATTCGCGGATAGATTAAGGTCGATTCGATTAGAGAGAGGCTATACACAGGAGCAGCTTGCCGGCAAGGTGGGAGTGTCCCGTGTTTCTATAGGGTTTTATGAGCATAACCGGGTTCCTCCAATCAATGTGATTATCAAACTGGCCGAGGCTCTGGCCGTGCCGGTTCAATATCTCATAGGAGGCTCCCAGGAAGACCCGAACATTGAACGCTATGACAACGCCTTCGAGGTGTTGGAGAGTGCCGGCTACAGCTACGAAGAACGGCCCCTCGGCCGATATATTATCTCAAAGGATGATCTCCGCGTCGAAGTGCATGAGGGCGATATAATCGAAATGGTGGAGTCTATCCTGATCGCCGCCGAGGATAAGAAGATCCGCTATATCGAAAGGCGCCTCGCCGCTGAATTGGGATGCTTTGATGCACCGACAGCCCCAGACGAAAACCCCGAGTTTGAGAAATACTGATGCTGCTGAAGGACGTCCACAGGGGGCAAGGCGCGCGCATAGAGACCGAAATAAGAAAACTGAAATCTTATATATTAGATTTTCCTTATGGACGCAAAAGCGCGAAACCCCTTGCGGCACAGGGGTTTTCACGATCATCAATAAGAATATTATAAAATAATAGTTTTGTACACATACCCCCACATACTTTTTTCAGGTGGTGAATACGCATGGCGAGAACCTCCAGCCGAGGCCGAGGCGCAAACGGCTCAGGAACAATAAAGCACCGTGCAGATGGGCGCTGGGAAGGTCAGGTCACCCTTGGCACCGATCCGGGCACCGGCAAGCCCATTCGCAAATCCTTTTACGGCAAAACGCAGCAGGAAGTCCGGCAGAAGATCACCCAGGCCACCGCCGCCCTGGACGCGGGAACCTATCTGGAGCCTCAGAAGATGCCCCTGGGCGAATGGCTGGAAATCTGGCTGAATGAGTATTGCGGTGCGATCAAGACGGGGACGTTAAAGGCCTACACCGACAACGTGAAGAATCACATTAAGCCGGCCCTCGGTGCGGTGCGGCTCTGTGAGCTCCAGCCCCATGACGTGCAACGCTTTGTCAACGGTCTCCAGCGCGGAAAGAAGCCGCTTTCCTCGAAGACCATCAAGAACGTCCACGGTGTACTGTGCAAGGCGCTTTCCGAGGCGGTCAGGATCAAGTATATCGCCTCGAATCCTGCCAGCGGGTGCATACTTCCCCCGGTGAACCGGGAGGAAATACACCCCTTTGAAGCCGAGGAAATCAGCGCCTTTATGGACGCGATCCAGGGCAATCCCTCCGAGGCGCTTTTCTTTGTGGCGCTCAATACGGGAATGCGCCTGTCAGAAATCCTCGGCCTCCGCTGGAATCGGGTGGACTTCAAAAAGGGCATGATCAAGGTGGACGCGCAGCTGCTGGTGAAGCGGGGAAAGGATAGCGCACGAGAGCTGGGACTGCCGAAGAATAGCAAGCCGAGGTCTTTCAAACCTGCGCCGGCTGTGATGGACGTGCTTCGATCTGTGGAGCGCCAGCAGAAGGAATGGCGCTTGAAGGCTGGACCGGCTTGGAATAATACCCTCGGCCTGGTGTTCACGAATGAGATAGGCCAGGAAATCCCACACGCTACGGTGGAGCATCGGTTTTCCCGCGTCCTGGAATCGGCGGGCATTGAAGCCCATCGGTTTCACGATCTCCGGCACACGTTCACGGTGGAAAGCCTCCGGGCAGGGGTGGACGTGAAGACGGTCTCGGAGATGCTCGGTCACAGCTCTGTCAGCTTCACCCTGGACGTATATGGCCACGTTACAAAGGCAATGCAGGATGAAGCAGCGAACAAGTTGCAAGCGGTGATCCTGGGGAGAAAATAACTCGGATTGCGGTCAAAACTGCGGTCAAAGTCCTATTTCAGGACATGAAAAAAGCCCGAAAACGCTGTGTTTTCAGGGCTTTTTGAATGGTGCGGGAAACAGGACTTGAACCTGCACGAATCGTAATGATCACTAGAACCTGAATCTAGCGCGTCTGCCAATTCCGCCATTCCCGCAAGATGGTGGGCAGGGGTGGATTCGAACCACCGAAGCGTTCCGCGGCAGATTTACAGTCTGCTCCCTTTGGCCACTCGGGAACCTACCCACAATTCCCATATTGCCTCAGCTTCAAAGAATGGAGCTGGCGATGGGACTTGAACCCGCAACCTGCTGATTACAAATCAGCTGCTCTGCCAATTGAGCTACGCCAGCCTATCCTTCGATCGACGGCGACACCTTTCAGCATCCGGCTTCAAGTGCCTCACTGCGTCGGCAACGATATATATTATACACGTTTTCCCGGGTTTGTCAATACCTTTTTTTGTTGAGTTTTGTTTTAGTTGGCCTGGAATCGTTACAGCTCAGAGTAACCCGGCCAGACTCCGCCAGTCTGGCCTGATGGTCAGCCGGCTTCCTCAAAGGGGGCGCCTGTGGGGCCTGTTGCAAAAGACGCCTTCCCAAAGATGTGCGCGGTTATGCTCTCGGGCGGAGCTACCACGTGAAGCGTGACTGAAGGAGTCGACCCCTGAGCTGTAACCAGAAATCAGCACAGGTCGATCAGAGCTCGACCGGCCTGTCGCGGTGGGGGAGGGGGGCGCGGCGCTCCCGGGGTCCGGCAGAGGCCATGGCGTCCACCCAGTGATTCAGCAGCGTCCGAAGCATCGACGCCAGCTGGTCCTGCTGTTCGTCGGTCAGCGCGGCGAAGGGATTGTCCTCGGGGCCGTCGTCCGCCGTGGGCATGGCCGCGCGCCCGGCGTCGGTGATGCGCAGCAGGTTGCCCCGGCGATCCTCCGCCTTTTCACGCACCAGGTAGCCCTTGCCCTCCAGCTTGGAGAGCAGCTCGCTCAGGGAACCGGGCTGTATGCCCAGCATCTGCTGAAGCTCCCGTTGGGAGAGGGCGTCCCGGCCTGCCAGTATGGACAGCACCAGCGTCTGGCTCTTCGCCGGCCCGCCCTGGGGACGCCGCTGGGCCATGCGTCCGGCCATGTCGATCAGCCCCATCAGGTCGCTCTCCTCGATGCGGCGCTTCAAAAACTCTGGATCGGGGCGACGGGGAGGCAGGCCACCCGGGCCGAAGCCGCCGGGTCCGTCCGGGCCAAAGCCGTGGCCGCCATGGCTGCCGTGACCGCGGGGCATGCAGTGGAAGCTTGCGTCGGGGCCGTCAAAGTCCCGGGGCATCGTGGCGAACGGCTCGCTGTCGTGGCGGAAGCCGCCCCGGGGCATGCATTCGGGTCCGTCGCGGAAGGGCTCCATGTTGTGTCGGCCGTGAGGATGGCGCGCCTCCCGGCCGTTCATCGGATTGTACATCATGTTCATCCGTCCTTTCTTTGATTTGGTACCTAAATAATAACAGGGACGAATGAAAATGTCAAGGTACCGAAGAGATAATTAATGCGAAATTAACGACACTGGCGGCATCATAGCCAGCTGTCGAACAGGGCCAGCAGGTCTTCGTACACCTCCATGTGATTGGTGTGGTTCAGCAGCTCGTGGCGCATGCCGGGGTACATGTGGGCGGTGACGGTGCGGTAGCCGTCGCGACGCAGGTGTTCCACGGAGTCGTTGAAGCCCTTCTCGTCCGGGGCGCAGGGGTCTGAAGCGCCGGAGAGGAAGTGGACGGGGAGGTCGGGATGGGCCGCGGGGACGGGCTTGTAGGCGTCCCGCATCAGCGTCAGCAGCGCCTTGTAGCCGTTGAGGGTGAAGGGGAAGCCACACAGCGGGTCGGCGTCGTACTTCCGCACATTGTCTTGGTTGGTGCTCAGCCAGGCATTGGCGCTGCCGGACTTGGGGTTGCCCTTGTTGAAGCTGCCGGTGGTCATGTTCACGAACATCCGGCTGATGTAGCGCTCGCCCTTGAAGGCGGTCATCAGCCGGTTCAGCGCCAGCCCCACGCCGGTGGCGGGATTGTGGCCGGGGCTTCCGCATACCACCAGCCCGTCGATATCGCCGTCCCAACGCTGTCGGTAGACGCGCACGGCCAGCGAGCCCATGCTGTGGCCGAACAGGAACAGCTTCTTCCCGGGGAAGCGGCCGCGGAACCACAGCGTGAGCTGGTGCAGGTCCGACACCAGGGCCTCCGCGCCGCCATCGTAGAAATAGCCCAGGTCACCCGGGTCGCGCATGCTGCCGCCGTGGCCCCGGTGGTCGTTGATCAGGCAGGCATAGCCGTGGCCGGCCAGGTATTCCATGAAGGGCAGGTAGCGCCCCTTGTGCTCCGCCATGCCGTGGGCCAGCTGGACCAGCGCCTTCGGCGCGTCGGAATCGGGCGTCACCAGACAGACGGCGAGGGGCAGGCCGTCCGCCTGGGACGGTATCGTGAGATTCTCGATCCTGGACATGGACATTCCTCCCTTCGATCTATGCAAAAAAGCGGCACGATTGCCTCGTGCCGCTTTGGGGATGGCGATTATTCCTCGACGGGAGCCTCGTCGCCGGGGATGTCAGCGATGTCATATTCGCCCTCGTTGCTGACGGAATCCATCGCTTCGTCCTCCAGGACCTCGCGGATGGACAGGGAGATGCGCTTGGCTTCGGTGTTGACATCCAGCACCTTCACGCGCACGATGTCGCCTTCCTTCAGCTCGTCCTCGACCTTCGCGATGCGGGTCAGGGCGATCTGGCTGATGTGCACCAGGCCGTCAAGGCCGGGCTCCAGCTCGACGAACGCGCCGAAGCTGGCGAGGCGGACCACCTTGCCCTCGACCACGGAGCCCACGGGATACTTCTCGCCGGCGACGGTCCAGGGGCGGGGCTGGGTCTCCTTGTAGGACAGGGAGATGCGCTCGCGCTCGGGGTCGATGTTCTTGATCTTGACGTCGATTTCCTGGCCAACGGAAACGACCTCGGAGGGGTGCTTCACGCGGCCCCAGCTCAGATCGGTGACATGCACGAGGCCGTCCACGCCGCCGATGTCCACGAAGGCGCCAAAGTCCGCCAGGCGGCGCACGATGCCCTTCACCACGGAACCCACTTCCAGGGATTCCCAGATCTTCTTCTTCTTCTCGGCCTCTTCCGCCATCAGCACGGCCTTGCGGCTGGCGACGATGCGCTTCTTGGCCTTGTCGATCTCGATGATCTTCAGCTTCATGGGCTGGCCCACGAACTCGTCGATCTTCTCGACGTAGCGCAGGGACAGCTGGCTGGCGGGGATGAAGGTGCGGATGCCGCACACGTCGGCCAGCAGGCCGCCCTTGACGGCTTCCTTGCCAACGCCTTCAACGAACTCGCCGGCCTCTTCCTTGGCGCAGATGTCTTCCCACGCCTTGCGGTTGATGATGTTCTTCTGGGAAAGCACCACGTTGCCTTCGCCGTCATTCACCTTGACGACCTCGACTTCGATTTCATCGCCTTCCTTGACATCGGTGGAAGAAAGCTCGGATTTCTTTACGATACCGTCAGACTTATAGCCGATGTTGACGCAAACCTCATCGTCGGTGATCATTTCGACCTTGCCAGTGATGATCTGGCCGGGGCGAATTTGAACTATGGTCTTGTCAATGGCCTCTTCTGACATGACTTCAAGTTCCTGGTTCTCTTCGGGATTGACTTTCTTCTCGATGTCGTTCATTCTTGCAACAACCTCCTTAATTATACAATCCGGCGTGGATGCACCGGCTGTAATCCCAACCGTATCGGACGGCGCGATTTGTATGCCGTCCAGCTCTGCCGCGGTCTCTATGAAGTAAGTCCTGGGGCAGAGATCAGCTGCCAGCCTGTAGAGCTTGCGGCTGTTGGAGCTCTGCCTGCCGCCGATGATGACCATTACATCGGCCCTGCGGGCGAGCTCGGCGACCTCCTGCTGGCGGTCGCGGGTGGCGGTGCAAATGGTGGCGCGCACGTCGAGCTGTGGAATCCTCTGCGCAAGCAGTCTGCACAGCGCGTCGAAGCGCTCCTGCACCATGGTGGTCTGGGCCACGACCCTGGCGCTTTCCAGCGGGGGAAGGGCCATGACGTCCGCCTCGGTCAGCACGGCCCAGGCGGGAGCCTCGCTCCAGCCCAGTATGCCCTGCACCTCGGGGTGGTCGCCTTCGCCGATCACGATCAGCGGGGTGCCGGCCTGCGAGGCCTCGCGGGCCATGTCGTGGATCCGCTGGACGAAAGGACAGGTGGCGTCTATGATCTTGCAGCCCCGTGCCTCCAGCGCCTGATAGGCGTCGCGGCCGATGCCGTGGGAACGGATGACCACTTTCGAGCCGGGGGGAATTTCATCGACCCCTCCGGCGCTGCGAACGCCGATGGCCTCAAGCGACGTCACCACCTGGGGATTGTGGATGATGGGCCCCAGGGTCATCGCGGGCGCATTCCGCTCGGCAGTCTCCACGGCCCTGCGCACGCCAAAGCAGAAACCCGCATGGCTGGCCAGAACAACGCGCGCGATGGAAAACCGCCTCCACCCTTTTTTTGATAAAATCCATATGCTTTGTCGAAGCATACCAGCATAATATGACCATTATGCTATCCGTATAGTTTCGATTGTACCTGGTGAAATTCCTGCAAATCGACAGGTGTTAACATAATTTTTACGAAAGCGGGAAGGGGCTGTCAAAAAAAGCATAAACATACGAAGGACATGCAATTGTAGGGGCGGCGTTGCGCCGCCCCTACAGCTGTTTTATGCAGCGATATTCAGTTCGAGACAGCCCATTCATTTTTCAAGGCTTCCTGAGGCCCCATACGGCCTCCTCGATGCGCGCGGTGGCGGCCTTCAGCGTGTCGCTGTCCACACGTCGTCCCAGCCCTTCAAAGCTGACGGGCTTGCCGAAGCTGAGCTGGGTTTTGCGGAAGGCGCGATAGGGGCCGCCGATATAGGCCGGGATCACCGGCACGCCGGCGCGCAGGGCAATCATCGAAACACCGGAGAGCATCGGGGTGCGGCTGTTGTCCTTGCTGCGCGTGCCCTGGGGGAACAACGCCAGCACATGGCCTTCCTTCAGCAGGTTCAGTGCGGTGCGCACGGCGTTCAGGTCGCTGTGGCCCCGGTCCACCGGAAAAGCGCCCAGGGCCGTGCAGAACCGGGCCAGGGGCTTCCATTTGAACAGCTCGGCCTTGGCCATGAAGCGCAGGTAGCGGGGCTTGCAGCGCAGGGCCAGGTAGAACGGGTCGCGGTTGCTGATGTGGTTGCAGCACAGTATGTACGCGCCTTCCCGGGGAAGGTTCTCCAGCCCGTCCACGCGCGCCGGGAACAGCAGACCGTAGATCGCGCCCAACGGGCGGCAGAGGAAATCGTAAAATTTTTTGTTCATGATGGGTCCTTTCGAAATTCTTGATTTATCGAGCTGTTGGTGGAAAAGCAGAGGGTAGTACAAAGGGAACAGGGAACAGTCAACAGGGAACAGGAAAAGCCGCGCACGGAATGTTGCAGCCAGAACGAAGGGAACGTTCCCGCGACGAAAATGAAGTATAG
>JAFWEL010000045.1 GCA_017512905.1 Clostridia bacterium | reverse complement strand
GCCGCCGCTACAGGGCTTTCAGGGATTCTATACTTCATTTTCGTCGCGGGAACGTTCCCTTCGTTCTGGCTGCAACATTCCGTGCGCGGCTTTTCCTGTTCCCTGTTGACTGTTCCCTGTTCCCTTTGTACTACCCTCTGTTTTTCCACCAACAGCTCGATAAATCAGAATTCGATCCCAAAGCAAAATTCGGAAGGATGCGATTGTCATGTTTGTTGCGGACGCCCATTGCGATACGCTGTACCGGCTTGCCATCGAGGGTGTGGGGCCCGGTCAATGTACCGTGACTCCCCAGCGGCTGCAGGCGGGCGGCGTGGGGTTGCAGACATTCGCGCTGTTCGCAGGACGACAAGGCCCCAAGGGGACGCCCTACGCCGACGGGCTGGCGATGCTGGCCGCCGCCAGCTGGGTAAACGCGCCGATGCTGACGGGAGCGCTGCCCGATCTGCCCCCCGAATCCCCCAAGGGCATCTTTTCCTGCGAGGGCGGCGAGATGCTGGAAGGCTCGCTGGAGCGGCTGGACGAATTCCAGCAGACGGCGCGGCTGCGGATGATCACGCTGACCTGGAACTTTGAAAACGAGATCGGCCACCCCGCCAAGGAGGGCCCCAAGGGCGGGCTGAAGCCCTTCGGCATGAAGCTGCTGGCGGCGATGGACCGCCACGGCATACTGGCCGACGTCTCCCACCTGAACGAGGCCGGCTTCTGGGACGTGTGCGAGCACACCGCCCTGCCCCCCATCGCCAGCCACTCCGACTGCCGCTGGCTGTGCGACGTGCCCCGCAACCTCAAGCGGGAGCAGGTCCGGGCCATCGTCGACCGGGGCGGCTTCATCGGCGTCAACTTCTTCAGCGATTTCCTCCGGGCCGACGGCCAGGCCACGATGGACGACGTGGTGCGCCACATCGACGCGCTGTGCGAGCTGGGGGCCGAGCACGTGATCGGCTTCGGCTCCGACTTCGACGGCATAACGCGCTGGCCCGAGGGCCTGGGCGACCCCTCCGGCTTCCCCGCGCTGCTGGACGCCCTGCGCCGGCGGGGCTACAGCGAATCCACCCTCGAGGGCCTCGCCGGACTGAACCTGTGGTATCTGTTGAAAAAGGCCGAACGGGAAGCAAAGATCAAATGAGCAACAATCACGTCATTGGCATACTGGCCCACGTGGACGCGGGCAAGACCACCCTGTCCGAACAGGTGCTGTTCCACGCCGGAGTGCTGCGCGCGCCGGGACGGGTGGACCACCGGGACGCCTTTCTGGACGCCCACCCGCTGGAGCGCCAGCGGGGCATCACCATATTCTCCGACCAGGCGGTGTTTGAGCGAAACGGACACCGCTTTTTTTGGGTGGACACCCCCGGCCACGCCGACTTCGCCGCCGAGATGGAGCGGGCGCTGTCGGTGCTGGACCTGGCCGTGCTGGTGATCAACGGCGCGGAGGGCATCCAGGGCCACACCGAGACGCTGTGGGCGCTGCTGGCGGCCTACGGCGTGCCCACGGTGCTGTTCATCAACAAGACCGACCGCCCTGCCTGCGACGCCGCCGGGGTGCTGGCCCAGCTGAAGGGCCGGCTTTCCGTCGACGCGGTGGACATGGGCGGCTGGCACGGCGGCGACCTGCCCACCGGCGTGGCCGAGGCGGTGGCCGAGCGGGACGAGGCGCTGCTGGACCGGTGGCTCGCCGACGCCTATGAGCCCGCCGCCTGGCTGGAGGGCCTGCGGCGGCAGGTGGCGGACCGGCAGCTGTTCCCGGTGTACCGGGGCTCCGCCCTGAACGACGTGGGCGTGGCGGAGCTGCTGGACGCGCTGTGCCTGCTGTGCAGCGGCGGCAACATTCCGCCACAAAACACCGTCCTGCCGTCACTGGGCCGGAAAGATGGCGTGGCGACTGATAGTCGCCGCTACAATATCGAACCCGGCATACCCCGTAGCGGCGGCAATCTGCCGCCACAAAACACCGTCCTGCCGCCACAACCAGATGAAGCCGCCCCCTTCCGCGCCCTGTGCTACAAGGTGCGCCACGACGCCCAGGGCGGGCGGGTGTGCTTCTTCAAGGTGCTGTCCGGCGTCCTGAAGCCCCGGGAGGAATTTCCCCTCGCCGACGGCACGGACCGGGTGAACGAGTTGCGCCTGTACAACGGTTCAAAATTCACCCCGATTCCCCAGGCCGAAGCCGGGATGCTCTGCGCCGCGCCGGGGCTCTCCGGGGTGCGGCCCGGGGACGTGATCGGCCATGGCGGCGGGCACAACCGCTTCCACACCGAGCCGATGATGGCCGCCTCCGCCCTGTGGGACCCCGCGGTTCCCGTGGGCAGGGTGCTCGCCGCGCTGCGCCGGCTGGAGGAGGAGGACCCGGCCCTGGCGGTATCGGTGGACGAGCGCACCGGCGGCATCGACCTGCGGGTGATGGGCCGCATCCAGCTGGAGGTCATCCGACAGCTGATGCGGGAGAATTTTGGCATCGAAATCGACTTCGGGCCGATGCGGGTGCTGTACATGGAGACCATCGCCACTCCCGCCGTGGGCGTGGGCCACTACGAGCCCCTGCGCCACTACGCCGAGGTGCAGCTGCGGCTGGTGCCCGGACCCCAGGGCAGCGGCATCCGCTTCGAATCGCTGTGCCACGTAGACGAGCTGGCGCTGAACTGGCAGCGGCTGATCGAGACCCACGTGTTCGAGAAGGCCCACAAGGGGGTGCTCACCGGCGCGCCGCTGGCGGACGTGACGGTGCAGCTGCTCCACGGCCGCGCCCACCTGAAGCACACCGAGGGCGGCGACTTCCGCCAGAGCACCTACCGGGCCATCCGCAACGGGCTGATGTTCGCGAAGGGCGTGCTGCTGGAGCCCGTCTGCCGCTTCACGCTCCGCGCCCCGGCGGACAGCTACGGCCGGGTGATGGGCGACCTGGCCCGGATGCATGCCGAGACCGAGCCGCCGGTGCTGGACGGGGACCGCTTCACTGTCGCCGGGGAGGCCGCCGTGGCGGTGTTCTCCCGCTACAACGACGACTTCCTCGCCGCCACCCACGGCCGCGGCCAGCTGCAATACCGGCTGGACCACTACGCCCCCTGCCGGGACGCGGAGGCGGTCATCGGGGCCGCACACTACAATCCCCTCGCCGACGACACCCCCGATTCCGTATTCTGCGCCCACGGCGCGGGCTACACCGTGCCCTGGGACCAGGTCAAAGCCCACGCCCACTGCCCGGTGGAGGAGGCATAAAAAAGATCCCTCGCCCCGCTCAGGATGACATTCATAGCGTGTATCATGCTGAGCGGAGCGAGGGATCTTTTTTACCCGGAATCAGTCGATGATCTGCAATTGCAGCGTCAGGTGCAGCTCCTCGAAGCCGCCGGTGACGTTGCCCTCGGCGTCGTACTTGTAGCGATAGACGGTCAGCGCCATGCTCTGGCCCTCGCCGCAGCGATCCACGGCGGTGACCAGGTCCTGGCTGGACTTGATCCGCGCGCCGTTGGCCTCGGTGATCACGTCCTTTTCCTTCAGGCCGGCCTTGTCCGCCGGGGTGCCGGGCTCCACGGTATACACCTGGGCCCCGCAGGGCGGATAGCGCTTCATGGCCTCGTCGGGGCCGTCGATGCTGGTCACGGTGACCCCCATCCGGGGGCGCACCACGCTGCCGTTGTCGATGATCTGGTCGATATAGTCCCTGACCACGCTGATGGGGATGCAGAAGGTCATGCCCTCATAGATGGTCATGTACTTCAGCGTGGGGATGCCCACCAGCTCGCCCCTGGCGTTCAGCAGCGCGCCGCCGGAGTTGCCGCCGTTGATGGGGGCGTCGGTCTGGATGGTGGTGATGCTGTGGCTGAAGTTGTCGGCGTTCACGCCCTCCCGCTCCAGGCCGGAGATGATGCCGGCGGTGACGCTGCCGAAGAACACCTCGTCCGCGGTGCCGGGGTTGCCGATGATGATGGCCAGCTCGCCGATGCGCAGCGTATCGGAATCGCCCATGGGGATGGGCTGGGCGCCGCCGGGCGCGTCGCCGCTGAACTTCAGCACCGCGATGTCAGAGCCGTCGTCATAGCCCACCAGCTCCAGGTCGGTCTCGGTGCCGTCCAGCCAGAGGGCGGTGTAGGCGTCGGCATCCTTGACCACGTGGTAGTTGGTCAGCATGTAGCCGCCGGGCGCGTCGCCCTCGACCTTGCGGATGTAGCAGGCCGAGCCGCCGCCGATGTCGTTCACCTCAGCCACCCGGGACTGGGGGTCCCAGCTCTCCTGCTTGGTGTTCAGCTGCACGATGGCCGGGCGCACCCGCTCGGCGATCTCGGGGATGGGGTTGTTGCTGGAGTAGACGATGTCGTAGGAGGGGTTGGCCTCCGCGCCGTCCTGGTCCGCGGTCTCAGCCACCGCCAGCATGCCCGTAAGCATCAGCGCGGCCAGCAGCAGCGCCAGGCAGCGCCCATGGATGTTCATGTGTATCATAGGCGATATCCTCTCTTTCATCGGTCACGGCCAGGCCGTTCCGGTACAATTATACATCCTCGCGGGCCGTTTGCCAACAACGGTAATCGTATCTTAACCCGCGTCCGGCGTCTTCTTCGGTGCTTCGGCCGCCGGGAGCAGGAATTCAAAGGCCGTTTCAGTGTCGTCGGAGCGCACGGTGATTTCGGAATCGTGCTGCTGCATGATGCGCTGGCAGATGGACAGGCCCAGCCCGGTACCGCCGCCGGAGGTGTGGGCCTTGTCGGCCTTGTAGAAGCGGTCGAAGATATAGGGCAGGTCGGCCTCGGCGATCCTCGGCCCGTTGTTGGCGATGGTGAAGCGCACCTGCCGGCCCTCGGGCCGGGTGCGCACCGTCAGGCGGCTGTTCTCGCCGTCCATGAACTTGACGGCGTTGTCGATGATGTTGGATACCACCTGGTTGATCCGGTTGGCGTCGGCCATCACGTACAGCGGGCCCTCCGCCAGATCCACATCCACTTCGATGCCCTTCGCGTCGATGCGGGGCTCGAAGTTGACCAGGTTGCGGCGCACCAGCTCGTTGGCGTCAAAGGGGGCCAGCGTCAGCGGGAACTTGCCCGATTCCAGCCGGGACAGGTCCAGCAGGTCCCGCACCAGCTCGGTCAGCCGGTCGGTCTCGTCCAGCACGATCTGCAGGTAGCGGGGCATGTCCTCCGGGGCGATCACCCCGTCCAGCATGGCCTGCACATAGCCCCGCATACAGGTCATCGGAGAGCGCAGCTCGTGGGACACGTTGGCCACGAAGCTGCGGCGGGAATCCTCCAGCCGGGACAGCTCCTCGGCCATGCGGTTGATGGTGTCGGCCAGCTCCTCCAGCTCGCCGCCGCAGTGCACCTCCACCCGACGGGTCAAATCCCCCCGGGAGAATTCACTGACGGCGCTGGACATCTCCTTCAGGGGGCGGATCTGGCTCCGGGCCAGGAAGAAGGCCAGTATGGTGCCCAGGGCCAGGGCCAGCAGCGCCGGGGGCAGGATCTGCCGCAGCACGCTCTTCAGGCTCACGGTCAGCGCGCCGGTGGGGATGTGCAGCAGCACCGCGCCCACCACGCTGTCGTCGCCGTAGAGCCAGGGCACGCCGATGGTCACGATCTTCTCGCCGTCCTCCAGCTCGGGAAAGAGCCCCGTCACGCGGATCTCGTTGCCCTCCTTGATCTTGGAGAGCTGCTCCTTCACCGCGTCCGAGGCGAGGCTGCGGGTGGTGTTCCAGGATTTATCCAGGTATTGCACGTAGGCCGTGCCCGAATCGTAGCTGACGATCCAGATATCGGCGTTGTAGGTGTTGTAGATGCTGGCGATCTTGCGCCGGATCAGGTAGCGCATCGTGGCGTTGTTCTGAACGTAGCTGAGGGTGTTCAGGTTGGCCATGTAGTCCGCCACCTCCCGGGCCTGCAGCCGCACCTCGGATTCATAGCTCTCCTGCATGGCCTGCCGCCGGGAGGCGATCAGCACGCCGGTGAATATGGCGATGGTGGCCAGCAGCGCCGCCAGCAGCACGCTGTACGTGCGCCAGAAGAGGCTCCTGCGCATGCTATTTCACCTCGAACTTGTAGCCGACGCCCCAGACCGTCTTGATCTGCCAGCCCAGCTTTTCCCCCTCGGTCAGCTTCTCCCGCAGGCGCTTGACGTGCACGTCCACGGTGCGGGAATCGCCGAAGTAGTCATAGCCCCAGACCTGCTCCAGCAGCTGTTCCCGGGTGAACACCTGGTTGGGGTGGCTGGCCAGGAAATTCAGCAGCTCCAGCTCCTTGGGCGGCATCTCCAGCTCCTTGCCCAGGTAATTGACGGTGTACTGGCTGATGTTCACCGTCAGGCCGGGGAAGGTCAGCGCCTTGCCGGCCTCGGCGGGCTCCGGCGTCTGGTAGCGGCGGATGACCGCCTTGATGCGGGCCACCAGCTCCTTCATGTCGAAGGGCTTGGCGATGTAATCGTCCGCGCCCAGCTCCAGGCCCAGCACCTTGTCGAAGGTCTCGTCCTTGGCCGTGAGCATGATGATGGGCACGTTCGAGGACTTGCGGGTCTCCCGCAGCACCTGCCAGCCGTCCATTCCGGGCAGCATCACGTCCAGCAGCATCAGGTTCGGCGGCGAAGAGAGCACCTTCTTCAGCGCCTCGTCCCCCCGCTCGGCCATCTCGACCTCAAAGCCCTCCTTGACCAGGTAAAGGTTCACCAGCTGGCGGATGTTCGGATCGTCGTCCACCAGAAGGATCTTCGTGTTCAGCATGCCAATCACCTCAATATTTTCACGTAGACAGGATAGCATAGAGAATTGAACAGGGTGTGAACAAAGTACAAATTCTGATTTGTCGGGGAGACGAGGGAACAGGGAACAGGGAACAGGGAACAGGAAACAGGAAAAGCCGCGCACGGAACGTTACAGCCAGGATAAAACATACGTTCCCGCGAGAAAACGATGTACGGAATTCAAAGTCCCATGTAGCGGCGGCGCCTGCGCCGCCATACAT
>JAFWEL010000160.1 GCA_017512905.1 Clostridia bacterium | reverse complement strand
CCGGTGACAATAGCCTGAGGGATCCACCTGTTCCCATCCCGAACACAGAAGTTAAGCCTCAGCACGCTGATAGTACTTGGCTGGAAACGGCCCGGTAGGGTAGGTCGTCGCCGGATCTCACTGAGAGTCATTCTTTGAATGGCTCTCTTTTTTGTCTGTGAAAGACGGAATTTCTATCCCCTCTTTACACTTCTGTCCTATGCTTTTCCCGGAAAATAGTGTATAATGAACGCGACTGAAATCTCTTGGAGGCATTATGTTCGATAAGCTGTACACAAAGCCTGAAATGCTGATGGCCGCCGCGAACGGGGCCTTTGTCTGGCAGGAGCATACCCGTGAGATCATCACCACCGCGCTACTGAGCATGGTTCCCACCTTCGAAGGGCGCTATGCGGTGACGGTGGCGTTGGGCATGGGCATGCCGCCGGTGTTTTCCTATCTGCTGGCTTTGATCTGCTCAAGCATTCCCGTGCCCTTCATACTGATACTGCTGCGTCCGGTGCTGGACTGGTTCTATACCCTGCCCATCAAGCCCGTGCAGAAGTTTGCCGCTTGGCTGGAGCGTCACGCGGCGAAAAAGAGGGAAGCGATGAACGAGAAGAACCAGAAGGGACTTCGCGGACAGCTGGCCGCGGATACCGCCGAGCTGCTCGCGTTGTACATATTTGTGGCCCTGCCCCTGCCGGGCACCGGCGTATGGACGGGCAGCGCCATCGCGACGCTGTTTGAAATGCCCCGGGGCAAGGCGGCGCTGGCCATATTGCTGGGCAACGCCACAGCCTGCCTGATTACGACTCTGGCGACCACGGGCGTGCTGGCCATCGTCTGAAAAACATAAAAGCATAAAATCATATAAGGAGGTAAACCCCATGCGCTTCGAGCTTCTCCACCCTGCGGACCAGCTGGTGATGATCATGAACCGCATCTACTACTACGGCATGACCACCACCTCCGGCGGCAACCTCTCCATCAAGGATGACAACGGCGACATTTGGATCACCCCCTCCGGCATCGACAAGGGCAACCTGACCCGCGCCGATATGTGCCAGGTCAAGCCCGATGGTACCGTCATCGGACCTCACAAGCCCTCCGTGGAGCTGCCCTTCCACAGCGAGATCTACCGCCGTCGCCCGGACCTGAAGGGCATACTGCATGCCCATCCCCCGACGCTGGTGGCCTTCAGCCTGGCCCGCAAGATCCCGGACACTTCTCTGATTCCAAACGCCAGCGAGGTCTGCGGCAAGGTGACTTATGCCAAGTACGAGGTGCCCGGCAGCAAGAAGCTGGGCGAGTACATTGCCGCTGAGTTCGAGAAGGGCTACAATACCGTGATGATGGAGAACCACGGCGTGGTCATCGGCCACAAGGACCTGTTCAGCGCGTTCATGGCCTTTGAAACCCTGGATTTCTGCGGACGGCTGGAGATCGATGCCAAGAAGCTGGGCAAGCCCCGGAACCTGACCGAGGAGCAGATCGACATCGACCGCTCCATCACCAGCCCCAACCTGGACGAGTTCATCCCCGGCGCCCACAGCAGCGAGGAGAACGCCGCCCGCCGCGACCTGTGTGAGTTCATCCACCGCAGCTACGATCAGCGGCTGTTCACCTCCACCCAGGGCACCTTCGCCGTGCGCCTCTCCAACGGCAGCTTCCTGACCACCCCCTACAACAAGGACAGGAAGTACCTGGAGAGCGAGGACATCGTGCACATCAAGCACGGCATGCGCGAAGTGGGCAAGAAGCCCAGCCGTGCCGCGAGGCTGCTGGAGGAGATCTTCAAGACTCATCCCGAGATCAACGCAGTGATCATCGCCCATCCGCCGGCCATCATGTCCTTCGCGGTGACCGACGCGGAGTTCGACAGCCGCCTGATCCCCGAGAGCTACATCAGCCTGCGGGACGTGGTGCGCGTGCCCTACGCCGCCAGCCGCCTGGACGTGGAGGGCACCGCGAAGATCTTTGACAGCAAGCACCCGGTGGTCATCGTCAACAACCAGTGCGTGATCGTCACCGGCGCGAGCCTGCTGAACGCCTATGACCGCCTGGAGGTGTTGGAGTACAGCGCCGCGGCCATGATCGCCGCCAAGGACATCGGTGAGGTGGTCTACATCACCGACGACGAGGTCAAGGCCATCGAAGAGGCGTTCCACCTGGAATAACAAAATTGCAATGATACGACTGTAGGGGCGCCGATGCGGTGCCCGCCCGGGTATATTTCGCATCTTTATACCCGGCGGGCGGCGCATCGCCGCCCCTACAAAATGCCTTTCGGCACATACAGTCAAACCTATGCGAAAGAATTACCAGAAGACCCTGCGGGCTTGTTACCTGGGCTTCATCACCCAGGCCATCGCGGCGAACTTCACGCCGCTGTTGTTTTTGACCTTTCACGCCGACTACGGCATTCCCCTGGGCCAGCTCGCGCTGATCTCCACCACCTTTTTTTTGACCCAGCTGGTGGTGGACGTGCTCTGTGCCCGATTCGTGGACGCCATCGGCTATCGCCGGGCCATCGTGGCTTCGGAGGTGACCTCGGCACTGGGGTTGATCGGCCTGGCTGTCATCCCCGACCTGTGCCCGAATCCCTTCGTGGGAATCCTGGGCTGCGTCATCGTCTATGCCATCGGTAGCGGCCTGATCGAGGTGCTGTGCAGCCCCATCGTGGAGGCCTGCCCCTTCGACAACAAGGCGTCGGTGATGAGTCTGCTGCACTCGTTCTATTGCTGGGGCGCGGTGGGCACGATCCTGCTGTCCACGCTGTTCTTCGGGGTCTTCGGCATCCGGCGCTGGCGGCTGCTGGCATGCCTGTGGGCGCTGATTCCGATGTACAACATTTACAATTTCGCCACCTGTCCCATCGAGCATCTGGTGGAGGACGGCGAGGGCATGTCCATCGGGCAGCTGTTTGTCACGCCGCTGTTCTGGGTGGCCGCGCTGCTGATGGTCTGCTCCGGGGCCTCCGAGCTGTCCATGGCCCAGTGGGCGTCCGCCTTCGCGGAATCCGCCCTGGGATTGAGCAAGACCCTGGGCGACCTGCTCGGACCCTGCCTGTTCGCCATCACCATGGGCATCAGCCGGGTGATCTATGGCAAGTATGGCGGGAAGGGTGACCTGACCCGGGCCATGCTGGGCTCCGGCGCGCTCTGCCTGGGGTGTTACCTGATGGCTTCGATCTCCGGGAGTCCCGCGCTGGGACTGGTGGGCTGCGTGATGTGCGGGTTCTCGGTGGGCATCATGTGGCCGGGCACCATCAGCATCTCCTCCAGGCGCATGCCCCTGGGAGGCACGGCCATGTTTGCGCTGCTGGCCATGGCGGGGGACCTGGGCGGCGCGTTTGGCCCGGGACTGGTGGGCTGGGCCACCCAGAGGGCCGGCGACGACCTGCGCGCCGGTATGCTGGCGGGGAGCGTGTTCCCCGCGCTGCTGATCCTGGGATTGATCGCCATGCGCAGGCTGGCGAAGCGCTGAGGCCGGCCTCCGGGATCGGTTAAATACTGCCCATGACCCCGTTCAATATCCCTTCCACATCTGCGCCCCGGATGTCAAGGTTCTCTGCCTTGATCATCCGGGTTTCCTTTATGCCAAAGAATCCCGTGGCGAGGGCCCGTACATAGCCGTAGCCGTAATCCTCATTGAAGATCGGCCCGCCGGCGGTGGTGACGTAGGTCAACTTGTTCGCCCTGCACAGGCCCTGGGGAATATTCTGGTCGTTGTAAAAGAAGGTGAGACCGACCACGCAGATCTGCTCAAGGTACTGCTTCAGCGTCGAGGGAAAGGAGAGGTCCCAGAAAGGGGCGGCCACGACGATTTCTTCCGCGGCAGCGAATTCCTTCGCCAGGTCGAACACCGGCGACGCATAGTCGCTCCGGCTGACGCAGTCGTTGCGCCAGTTCACAAAGGCCTCGTCCACCTTGGGGAAGGCGATTCCGGGCAGGTAGACCTCTGTATAGGCTTCCCGGTCCCCGGCCATGACGGCCTCGGCCAGTCGCCGGGTCCTCGACTCCTCGCGCACACAGGCGTTGATAAACAGCTTCATGGTATATTCCTCCTGTATAACGGTTGTTGGGGGTATCTGATCAGATGGGGATATTCTGATTTGTCGAGCTGATGCTGATCACACGGAACCCCTCCGACCCCGCCTTTGGCGGGGCCACCTCCCCACTAGCTTCGCGTCGCAGGGGAGGCTATTGACTAACTTACCGGGGGTATCGGGGGCGGAGCGCCCCGAT
>JAFWEL010000194.1 GCA_017512905.1 Clostridia bacterium | reverse complement strand
GGGAGCCTGCCGACCAGAGCAAAAATCGTTTCCTTTCAGATTTGCCGCCCGGAAATCGCTTGCGATTTCAGGCAAATCTGAGGAGGATGTATTGAAGGGGGACCTGTCCCCCTTCAAGCGGGCGTAAGCCCGCGACAAATCGGAATTTCATAAACCCCCGTTCCTCTGTTTAACTTGCGTTGATAAAAATCATTCATTATAATAGATCATATCCCTGCGACAGGAGGCGAGGCCCTTGATCAGCTATATCGACGAATTTTTCCGGGATCCGAAGGGGATGCTGGTATTCTTTTTGCTGGCGTTTCCCGGGCGGATCATGGCGTTGTCGCTGCACGAGTTTGCCCACGCCTGGATGGCGAACCGCTGCGGCGATCCCACGGCAAAGCTGATGGGCCGCCTGACCATCAATCCGATGAAGCACCTGGACCCGCTGGGCACGGTGCTGATGCTGGTGGTGGGCTTCGGCTGGGCCAGGCCGGTGCCGGTAAACCCGAGGAACTTCCGCAATTACCGGTGGGACGACCTGAAGGTGTCGTTGGCGGGCGTGACCATGAACCTGCTGATGTTCCTGCTGAGCCTGGTGGTGATGACCGCCGCGGTGGGGTTCGCCCTGGCCCGGGTGCCGGCGGGGAATCTGACCACCACCGGCGTGAAGCTGTTCCGCATGAACTATTTGGGGACCGACGCCCTGGTCTTTCCCGGGGACAGGACCTATGTGCCGGTGATGCAGCTGCTGGTCAACCTGCCCTATTACCCCGGCGAGGCGCTGATCAAGCCGGTGTTCGGTTCGGTGGCGGGCAACCTGTACCAGATGGTGGGCTATTTCTGCATGACCAACCTGGTGCTGTGCCTGTTCAACCTGCTGCCGATCCCGCCCCTGGACGGCTATCACGTGCTCAACGACCTGATCCTGCGCCGCAAGCAGCTGTTTGCCAACCCCCAGACCGCCCGCATCGCCAGCACCGTGCTGTTCGTGCTGGTGTTGACCGGCGTGGTGGGCCGGGCCATCGGCTGGCTGGATACCCGCATCCTCACCGGCGCGGGCCATGCGGCCGCCGCGGCCCTTCGGGCATTCAAGGTGATGTGAATGTGGAATAGGGGGACGGTTCCTTATTCCACATTGAATGAGGTGGAATAAGGAACCGTCCCCTCATTCCGCGTTGAACTGGGTGGAATAAGGAACCGTCCCCTCATTCCATTCCAAGGAGGAATCATGTCATATATCGTTTCTTTGAAGGACTTTGACGGTCCGCTGGACCTGTTGCTGACGCTGATCTCCAACGCGAAGATCGACATTCACGACATCTTCGTCAGCCAGATCACCGAGCAGTATCTGGAGACCATGGCGCTGGTGGACGAGCTGGACATGGATTCCGCCAGCGAATTTTTGCAGATGGCCGCCACGCTGCTGGAGATCAAGAGTCGGGCGATGCTGCCCAAGCCGCCGAAGCCCGAGGACCCCGACGAGCTGTCGCCGGAGGAGGCCCTGATCAAACAGCTGGAGGAATACCGCCAGTTCAAGGAGGTCTCCGCCCGGATGCACCAGCTGGAGGAGGAGGCCCGGGCCCTGCTGACCAAGCTGCCGGAGGAATTCCCGCTGCCGCCGCCCAACATCGAAATCACCGGCCTGACGCTGGAAAAGCTGCTGAAGGCATATCAGAAGGTGCTGGAGCGGGCCGAGCGGGCCGACGCCGACGACCGCATGGCCAGCCGGGAGATCCGCCGGGACAACTTCACCGTGGCCGGGTGCATGGCCCGCATCAGCCGCATGGTGCGCCGGGGCAATTGCACCTTCGCCCAGCTCTTCGGCGAGGATTACACCCGCCAGGAGGTCGTGACCATGTTCATGGCCCTGCTGGAGCTGATCAAGCTGAACCGCCTCCACGTCAAACAGGATTCCGCCTACGAGGACATCGTGCTCAGCGCGTGAGCGTCTCCGCCACCTCCTCCGCGATCTCCCGGTAGACCCGCAGCGCCGAGGGAAAGGGGAGGCCGGCCAGCTGGGCCCGGTCTACGGCGGTGAAGCCCTCGGGAGCGGCGTCGCACGCGGCCAGCCAACCGCCCATGCGCCAGACGAGGTGGGTGAAAACGTGCTTCGCGTCGGGCAGGGGCCGGATCAGCCGGACGCCAATAAAGCCCTGTTGCGCCAGCGCTTCGACCAGGGAAGCCCCGTCGTCGAAGCGACCCTCCACCGCGGGAAATTCGTACAGTCCCCCCAGCAGCCCCTTCGGGCGGCGGCGCGCCAGCAGCCCCCCGTCCATCACCATCAGCAGGATCGTCCGGTCCTGCTCTTTTTTTGCGATGGGTGCGGGCTTGCGGGGATATTCCCGGGCGGCCCCATCGGCCCGGGCGCGACAGTGGCCGGCCACGGGACAGTCCTCGCACGTTGGCGACCGGGGCGTGCAGATCAGGGCCCCCAGGTCCATCAGCGCCTGGTTGTAGTCGCCGGGACGGTCCCGGGGGATCCGCTCGAGGGCCGGGGCGAGGAGGTCGAAGGGGGTCTTGATGACCGCGTCCCAGGCCAGCACCCGGGCCAGCACCCGCGCCTGGTTCCCGTCCAGCGCTGGCACGGGCTCGCCGTAGGCGATGGAGGCGATGGCGTTGGCGGCGTAGGGGCCGACACCCGGCAACCGGCGCAGCCCTTCGGCGTCCGGGGGAAACGCGCCGCCCAGCTGTCCGGCCACGATCCGCGCCGCCGCGTGGAGGTTCCGCGCCCGGGAATAGTAGCCCAGGCCCTCCCACAGCTTCAGTACCGCCTCCTCGTCGGCAGCGGCCAGCGCCGCCACGTCGGGGAAGGCGGCCAGGAAGCGGGCGTAATAGCCCTTCACCGTCTCCACCTGGGTCTGCTGCAGCATGATCTCCGACAGCCAGATGCGATAGGGGTCCCTCTCCCCCCGCCAGGGCAGCCCCCGGTCGCGGCTGTCGTACCAGTTGAGAAGGTCGGATGAAAAGGACATGGGAAGCTCCTTTCGGGGGCGTGAAATTCTGATTTGTCGCGGGCTTACGCCCGCTTGAAGGGGGACAGGTCCCCCTTCAATACATCCTCCTCAGATTTGCCTGAAATCGCAGGCGATTTCCGGGCGGCAAATCTGCAAGGAAACCTTTTTTGCTCTGGTCGACAGGCTCCCTGCCGCAAAAAAGGCCCCGCCCGC
>JAFWEL010000044.1 GCA_017512905.1 Clostridia bacterium | reverse complement strand
GGATGAGCTGGCGGAAAGGGTGGCCATGTTGGATATTGATGGATCGAATGCGATTCAGTTTATGTCGTGTGTTCGCTATGGCGACAGATGGTATAACCGCACCCCCATGAGCATCCTGGCCATGATCGCCGGGACAGAAACCTATTCCGGCGGATTGGTGTGGCAATGAAGAGAATCCTTGTCATTTACACCGGCGGAACGATTGGGATGGTCGGTACACCCAACGGCTACGCGCCGGAGAAGGAACTCTGCTGAAATCTGATTTCATGTCATGTTGCAGTTCAAATATCTCACGATTCATTTTCCCTCATCCTGTGGTATGAATATTGTTACCCTTGTTCCACCCGCTTCGCGCTCTTCGATTTCCAGCGTCCCGCCGCACATCGTTTTCAGCCGCTCGCGGATGTTTTTGAGCGCGTAGTTCGGCTCATCGTCGTCCGTCGGCGCGAAGCCGGGGCCGGTGTCCTCCACGGTGATCTTCACGCCCCGAGCCGTGTCCCGGGTGACAACAGAGACGTACAGCGGCTCCAGATCCGGGTCCATGCCGTGCTTGACGGCATTTTCCACGATGGGCTGAAGCGTCAGGGGCGGTATGCGGAAGAAGGTGTCCGGCGTGTCAAACTCCACGAACAGGCGGCCTTCAAAGCACGCTTGCTCCACCGCGAGATACGCCCGGGTGTGCTCCAGCTCCTTTTCAAAGGGAATCGTGTCCTCCTGCGCGATGGCTGTGAAGTTGTTTTGCAGGTAGCGGGTAAAATCCCGTATGATCCGCTGAGCCCTGGGCGGATCCTTTGCGCAGAGGTAATAGACGTTCATCAACGTGTTGTAGATGAAATGTGGCCGCATTTGCGCCACAGCGGCGCGCGTCCTCTGCCGCGCCGCTTCATCCCGCTGCATCAGATAGCGCCTGACCAGCTCCGCCATCAGGTACAGCTCCACGAGGATGATCTGTATGACGTCCACGGCGAAAAAGCAAACCAGAAACATGACGAATTGCGCGCCCGTTACCCTCTTGCGTCTCAGAAACAGCGCGATCAGACAGTTGACCGTGAGCGCCGAAATGATGACGACATACACATAAGACCAGCGCCCGGCGCGCGTCGCATAGTCCGGCGTGATGCTGACCGCGCCGGTGAGATGCGCCAGCCACTGCGCCGCGATCAACGCCGCCGTCAGCGCACACTGGATGCGCATGGCCGCGCTTTTGAGGTAGTTTTCGCCGCAGCATTGGAGGAAATAGGCGAACACCAGCAGCGACGGAAGCGGGGTGATCAGCGCCTCGGCACAGAGCAGCGCCCGAAACAGGGAATGCGAAACCTGATTCTGCGCGGCAGCGCGTTTCAACAGGGCGAGCGCCGCGCTGAGAAGGGCCGAGGACAGTATGGCAATGCACAGGCGCGCGGGCCATCGGTCGATGTCGCGGGCAAGGAAGACCAGAATCAACCCGAATATGCCAAACAGAACCGCCGACGCCTCCGCCGACGCCCAAAAATCAAACCCCAACATCATATCAGCCCCCTCACGGGATACCGCAGCTTCGGAATCTGCCGAAGGATCTCCTCCGCGTCCAACGGCTTGAGCAGAAAGCCGCAGGCGCCGGTGTCCCAGGCGTCGAAGGCGTATTCCCGATAGCCGGTCAGATAGATCACGTTGGTGCGCGGGCGGATGCGCAGCAGCTCCCGGCACAGGTCAAGACCGCTGCTCCTGCCCAGCTCAATGTCCAGGAACGCCAGCGATACCGGGTTCTGCGTAAAATACTCCACGGCCTCCTGCCGCCTTGTAAAGCCGACGATATTCGCGCCTGGCAGTGCCTGGCGCAGAATGGGGAGCCCTCCTTCAAGAACGATGGGGCTGTCGTCCACCAGCAGTACGTTGGGCGCTCCGTCAGATTCCTCCGCAGCCGCCAGCAGCGCCGCGGTATCCACGCCCAGGGTCTCCGCAATCAGGGCAATCGTAGCTACGTCGGGCATGCGGCGGCCCACCTCCCAATTTGCGACACTGGGGCGGCCTACATGCAGACGATCCGCCAGCTGCTGCTGTGAAAGCCCGCTTTCAATGCGGAGACGGCGCACCGTATCTCCGAAGGATTTCGTCATGGCGATTCTGCCCCCTTCTCATAGAGTGTGTTTCTAAGTGCCGGGAGATGCAGTTTCGAGTGGATTTGGGTGCATTTCAAGGCGCTTTTCCGCAGGCTTACTGATTGCAAGTCAAGGAAAAGCAACGCAGAAATGCAGTCAAAGACGCCGAAAATGCGCTTCAGGCATTTAGAAACACACTCTAATAATAGCATACAGAATATGGATTGAAAATGCAAGCGCAAGCGCCTTAATCGTTGTGTCTTTCTGAAACGTCCCTTTTCTGACGCTGCTTATTTGGATATAATGGAAACGGGTGCGCAATGACAAAGGTGTTATTGTGAAAGCACATCCACACAAAGGAGGAACGAACAAAATGAGCCTTGACAACGCAAAGAAGTCAATCATCATCCTCGGCGTGCTGAACATCATCCTCGGTATCTTCGGAATTGGTCTGGGCGTCGCTTTCCTTTCGGGCGGCAACATGCTCGGCAAGAGCGTCATTGAAACGGCCGCGCCCGCTGCTGAAGGCGCGGCGGAGGCGCTCACCATGTCGGGAATCATGCTCGTCCTGGGCGTCTTCGTGCTGGTCGCGTCCATCGTCTACCTGCTGCTGGGCATCTTTTCGATCATCGGCGGGAAGAACCCGGTCAAGATCATGCCCGCCTATGTGCTCTCGATCATCGCGATCATCCTGTCGATCGTTACCATGATCCTCAATTTCGCGAGTGGCGTGAATGTCTCCACCATACTTGACGGTATCGTGGGCATCGTCTTCAGCGCGACTTCGTTCGCCTGCGCGAAGACCATCCGCAACAGCCTTTGAGTCCTGTGGCGGACATCTGACAAACCATCTGAACAGCGACAACCTCGCCCGGCCTTACACCGGGCAGTCGTTGGAGGAAGAAAGTGAGGAGGAAATACCCATGAAGAAAATGATTGCTATTCTGTTGTGCCTGGCGATGCTGCTGACCGCTTTCGGCTGTGTCGGCGCTTTTGCCGAGGCTACCGATCAAAAGGGTGAGGCCACCAACCAGATGATCGAGCCCACATTGCCCGGCGCCGACTTCGGCCCCCAGTCCGAAGAAGTTGAAAAGGCATTGATCGAAGCGGCTGAAAAGCTGCCCGACAAGCTTGACCTGAGGGATTTTGAGGGGAAAAACTACGTGACCCCCGTCAAGAACCAGAGTCCCTACGGCAGCTGCTGGACGTTCGGCATCACCGCCGCGGCGGAGATTTCCTTTCTGCACGACAACGGCTTCGGCGTTCCGGTGGGAGAGGTCAATGATCTTGTGGATTTTTCCGAGAAGTACATCAGCTGGTTCGTGCGCCATCCCATCACCGAGGAAGAGGTGCAGACCGGGCATGTTCGCGCCTCACAGGTCGGCGAGGGCTATGACCCCGGCGAGGCGGAGAAGACCGACATCAACACCGTCTACAACATCGGCGGCAGCGCGACCTTCGGCACCAGCTTTTTCGCAGCCGGCTTTGGCCCGCAGCCTGAGCTGGAGGAGATCGACGGCTGGCAGCCCTACGCCTATCGCGGCAAAAACGGCTGGCGATTGAACGACACCGATGAATCTGAAGAAGCCGCCGCGGCGCGCAGGGAGTACTATAAGAACGACTTCCAAAATCAAATGATGTTTAAGGCCTTTCAGCAGGGAGGCCTTATCCCCGAGGACATGGATTATGAGGATTGGTGCTTCAATTCCGAAATGAGCCTCTATCACGAATCCTTCGGCAAATCGGAATACGCGCCCTATGACGACTGGTCCATCCCACTGACCGCCCAATATCTCAACCCCGACATCGTTCTGAGCTTTAAGAACAGCTACAACCTGCCCTCTCCCAGTGAAACGAACGACTTGGGGCTCTGGACGGGGTACAACGCGGCGGGCACCGCCGCCATCAAGGCGGAGCTTGCCCGGGGTCACGGCGTCTCCATCGGTTACTGGGCGGACCAGAGCATGCCCGGCGATACGATCGGCGACCAGGGCTATATGAACACGACTACCTGGGCCCAATACTACGACGGCATGGAATACGCTAACCACCAGGTCACGATCGTCGGATACGACGATAATTATCCCAAGGAGAACTTCACCCGAATCCTGAACGGAAAGGTCGTGGAGAACAGCACACCCCCGGCGGACGGGGCGTGGATCGTGAAGAACAGCTGGGGCGCGCTGACCGAGGCGGACAAGGCGACGGCCAAGGTGAACAAATACGGCCAGACCATCTATGATAGCCCAAACGCCAGCGCCTGGGGCATCGACGACACCGGGTATTTCTATCTTTCCTACTACGACCACAGCATCAACGCCCCTGTCAGCTTTGAATTCTATCCTTTGCTCGAAACAAAGTACGCCGAGATCAATTACGACCAGTACGATTTGATGCTGTCGGGCGGCTATGAAAAGAAAACCAGCGACAGCGAGATCATGTCGGCGAATGTGTATGAAGCCGAGGAGGACGAGTACCTGTTCCAGATTTCCGCCATGACCATCGCTCCCCGGACCACTGTGCGCTACGCGGTTTACAAGGACATAGAGGACGGCAATCCCGCCTCGGGCGCCTTGTTGGAGGAGGGCGAGACCTTCCAGGAGTGGGCCGGATATCAGCGCATCGACTTAAAAGAAGAGCATCTTTTGAACAAGGGCGAGAAATACGCCGTGGTCATCACCCAGTCCTATGACACCGACGAGGGCAAGACCTACGCGGTACCCTATCCCCAGAACGCCAATGCGGCTGCAATGTTCGAGATGGGAGGCGTGACCATCAAGAGTACGCTTAACCCTGGTGAGAGCTATATTTTCATCGATGGCGCATGGAAGGACTTCTACAACTTTAAGGATGAAATCATCAATTCAATGGCGGCAGACCTCGCTTCGCTCGGCGAAGAGACTGACGGGGAGACCGACGAAGAGGCGCTCAATATGCTTATGGCATTAATTGGAAACATCAGCATGGACGACATCACCCTGGATAACTTACCGATCAAGGCGTATCTTGTATCTGTCGAAACCTATAACGAGGCCAAAGCGAACGTAAAAGCGGACTGATACCGCCGCGCCCGAAACTGGGCAGGCGGCAAAGACCGCTTTCGAGGCGACGATTGTGACGCAGACCGTCCCCGGAGCGACCACAACGGAGGAAGCCAAACCGGCGCGGATGTGTCAAGGCTGGCAAAGAAAGACACCTAAAAACCCCTTCTCCGACATCAGAGAAGGGGCAATCTATATCATCAGTCCTTCAGATCAGCGTCAAACTCGAGGATGGCGCCCGTTGCCGCATCGATGTCAAACTCATACTCCAGGAACACATGGGGACGGTTCTCTGTGTCGGCACAAAAGGACCGTCCCCGCGTGTTTTGCTTGCCCCCCATCTTGACAAACCCCCGTCCTCCCTTTAAAATAGGGCATACTATGAATGTAATGGAAGAATACTGGATCTGGCTGTCCAGTGTGGAGGGCATCGGGGCAAAGCGGTTTTACCAGCTGCTTTCGCTGTACGAGGACGCCCGCAGCGTGTGGGACGCCATGGGCGGGCCGCTGACCCCGCCGGACATTCGGGAGGCGCTGGGGCCGGCGACCCTTGAAAAGCTGAGGGCCGCCCGGGACGAGCGCTACTTCTACACGCTGTTCGACAGGCTGGAGCGCGGCGGCATACGGGCCGTCACCCGGCTGTCGGACGCCTATCCCCCGGCGCTGACGGGCATCTACGACCCGCCGCCCACGCTGTACGTCCGGGGCGACTGCCCGCTGGACGGCGATCGGAACCTCGCCATCGTGGGCTCCCGCCAGTGCACCCGGGACGGCCAGCGCGCCGCCCGGGAATTTGCCGAAGGGCTGGCCGGAAACGGCGTCACCGTGGTCAGCGGCATGGCCCGGGGCATCGACTCCTGGGCCCACCGGGGCGCGCTGGACGGTCACGGTCCCACCGTCGCGGTGCTGGGCTGCGGCGTGGACGTGGTCTATCCCCCGGAAAACGACCGGCTGCTCCACGAGATCCTGGACAGCGGCGGCGCGGTCATCTCGGAGCTTTTGCCCGGCACACCGCCCGTCCCGGGGAACTTCCCCGCCCGCAACCGCATCATCAGCGGCCTGTCCCAGGGGACGCTGATCGTGGAGGGCGCGAAGGCCAGCGGCGCGATGATCACCGTCAACCTGGCGCTGGAGCAGGGCCGGGACGTGTTCGCCGTGCCGGGAAGCATCTATTCACCCCTGAGCGCCGCGCCGAACCAGATGATCCTGGACGGCGCGATCCCGGCGCTAAGTCCCTGGGACATCCTCGAGCACTACCGCTGGGGCCAGCGCCCTGACGTGAAGACGGTCCGCCCCACACCCAAGCCGGAGCTGACCGAGGAAGAGGAGGCCCTGGTCGCGCCCCTGCGCAACGAGGCGCTGTCCTTTGAGGAATTGGCCCAAATCACCGGTCTTTCGGCGGCAAAACTAAATTCCCACTTGACAATGCTGGAACTTAGGGGAATAATAGAAAAGGTTCCGGGCGGACTGTACCGGGCCTATACCTAAATCGGATGAAGGAACCGGATACCGGGGAAGGTATTGACACAGGTGTCAGTTTCCTAATCCCTGATCCCCGATCCCTCATCCCTCATTTCGGAGGAAACTATGGCAAACAAGCTCGTCATCGTCGAATCACCGGCCAAGGCAAAGACGATCGGTAAGTTCCTTGGCCGCGGCTACAAGGTCGAGGCCTCCCAGGGCCACGTGCGCGACCTGCCCAAGAGCCAGATCGGCGTAGATGTGGATAATAACTTTGAGCCCAAGTACATCACCATTCGCGGACGCGGCGAGATCCTGAGCAAGATCCGCAAGGAAGCCAAGGCCGCCAGCAAGATCTATCTCGCGACCGACCCGGACCGCGAGGGCGAAGCCATCTCATGGCACCTGGCCAACGTGCTGGGCATCGACGCGGATTCCGACTGCCGCATCGAATTCCACGAGGTCACCAGCAAGGCCGTCAAGGCCGCGGTGAAGAACCCCCGGAAGATCGACATGGACCTGGTCAACGCCCAGCAGGCCCGGCGCGTGCTGGACCGGCTTGTGGGCTACAAGATCAGCCCGATCCTGTGGCAGAAGATCAAAAAGGGCCTGAGCGCCGGCCGCGTGCAGTCGGTGGCCACCAAGATCATCTGCGACCGGGAGGCCGAGATCGAGGCCTTCATCCCCGAGGAATACTGGACGCTGGAGACCACCTTTGCCATCGGCAAGGCGAAGGTCACCGCCCGCTACACCGGCGAGGGCGATAAAAAGGTGGAGCTGAAGACCCGGGCCGATGCCGACGCGGTGATCGAGCGCTGCAAGGGCACGTCCTTCGCCGTGGCCGCCATCAAGAAGGGCGAGCGCCGGCGGCTGCCCGCGCCCCCCTTCACCACCTCGAATCTGCAGCAGGAGGCCTCCCGCAAGCTGGGCTTCTCCACCCAGAAGACCATGCAGATCGCCCAGCAGCTCTACGAGGGCGTGGAGCTGGCCGGCGAGGGCTCCCAGGGCCTGGTCACCTACATCCGTACCGACTCCACCCGCATCGCCGACGAGGCCGTGGAGGCCGTGCGCGACATGATCGGCAACGTCTGGGGCCCGGACTTCCTGCCCGAAAAGCCCAACGTCTACAAGACCCGCAAGAGCGCCCAGGACGCCCACGAGGCCATCCGCCCCACCGTGGTGGACCGTCGCCCCGAGAGCATCAAGGCCTCCCTGTCCCGGGACCAGTTCCGGCTGTACAAGCTGATCTACGACCGCTTCGTGTCCAGCCAGATGACCCCGGCGCTGTACGACACCCTGGCCGTGGACATCGACGCCCAATCCGGCGCGCGGTTCCACTTCAACGGCCAGAAGCAGCGCTTCGCCGGCTTCACCGTGGTCTACGTGGAGAGCGTGGACGATCCCCAGGAGGAGGCCGTGAACGGCAACCTGCCCGAGCTGACCGAGGGCATGGCCGCCACCGCGGGCGACATGGACGCCCAGCAGCACTTCACCCAGCCGCCGCCAAGGTACACCGAGGCCAGCCTGGTGCGCACGCTGGAGGAAAAGGGCATCGGCCGCCCCTCCACCTACAGCCCCACCATTTCCACCATCACCGGCCGGAGGGGCTACATCGCCAAGGAGAACAAGCGCCTGATCCCCACCGAGCTGGGCAAGATCGTCAACGACCTGATGTGCAAGAACTTCCCGGACATCGTGGACGTGACCTTCACCGCCAACATGGAGGACCAGCTGGACGACGTGGAGGCCGGCAAGGCCGACTGGCGCGGCATCGTGTCCGAGTTCTACGGCCCCTTCGAGAAGGACCTGGAGAAGGCGGAGGCCAGCATCGAGAAGATCGCCATCGAGGACCAGGTGTCCGACGTACCCTGCGAAAAGTGCGGCGCGATGATGGTGTACAAGATGAGCCGCTACGGCCGCTTCCTGGCCTGCCCCAATTTCCCCGCCTGCCGCCACACGCTGGCCCTGCCCAACAACATCGGCGTGCCCTGCCCCAAGTGCGGCGGCGAGCTGCTGGAGCGCATCAGCCGCAAGGGCCGCAAGTTCTACGGCTGCGAGAAGTACCCCGAGTGCGACTTCGTGTCCTGGGACCGGCCCGTGAAGGAGAAGTGCCCCGTCTGCGGCAGCTATATGGTGCTCAAGCGGGGCGGCAAGGACACGCTGTACCACATCTGCGCCAACGAGACGTGCCGGCACAAGGTGCAGGTGGAGAATACGAATCCGGAGGACGGAGATGCCTGAGATCGTCACCATCGTCGGCGCGGGGCTGGCGGGCAGCGAGGCCGCCTGGCAGCTTGCGAAGCGGGGCATCCCGGTCCGACTGATCGAGATGAAGCCCGTGAAGTACAGCCCCGCTCACAAAAATCCCGGCTTCGCCGAGCTGGTCTGCTCCAACTCGCTGAAGGCGGAGCACCTGTCCAACGCCTCCGGCCTGTTAAAGGCCGAGCTGCGGGCGATGGACAGCCTCATACTCCGCTGCGCCGAGGAAAGCCGGGTGCCCGCCGGCGGGGCGCTGGCCGTGGACCGGGAGCAGTTTTCGGACAAGGTCACCGCGGCGCTGGAGGGCCATCCGCTGGTGACGGTCGAGCGGGGCGTGGTGTCGGAAATCCCCGCCTCCCCCGCCATCGTCGCCACCGGGCCGCTGACCGACCCTTCGCTGACCGAAGCCATCGCGGCCCGCACCGGCGTGGGCGCGCTGAACTTCTTCGACGCCGCCGCCCCCATCGTCACCGCCGAATCGCTGGACATGACCAAGGTATTCCGGGCCTCCCGCTACGGCAGAGGCTCCGACGACTATCTGAACTGCCCGATGACCGAGGCGGAGTACAACGCCTTTTACGACGCCCTGGTGGGCGCGGAGCTGGCCGAGCTGCACGACTTCGAGAAAAAGCTGGTGTTCGAGGGCTGCCTGGCCGTGGAGATCCTGGCCTCCCGGGGCCGCCAGACGCTGGCCTTCGGGCCGCTGAAGCCAGTGGGGCTCACCGATCCCCGCACCGGCAGGGAGCCCTACGCCGTGGTGCAGCTGCGTCAGGAGAACGTCCAGGGTACGCTGTACAACCTGGTGGGCTTCCAGACCCGGCTGAAGTGGGGCGAGCAGAAGCGGGTGTTCGGCATGATTCCCGGCCTGGAGCACGCGGAGTTCGCCCGCTACGGCGTGATGCACCGCAACACCTACCTGAACGGGCCCGCCGTGCTGGGGCGCAACTTCGCCGCCAGGGACGACGCTCTGCTGCGCTTCGCCGGTCAGCTGACCGGCGTGGAGGGCTACATGGAATCCACCGCCAGCGGGCTGGTGGCGGCGGTATCGCTGGCCAGGGCCATGGCCGGGCAGGACGAGCCGGACTTCACCGGCAGGACCATCCTCGGCGCGCTGGAGCGCCACGTGCGCACCCCCAGCGCCAACTTCCAGCCCATGAACGCCAATTTCGGCATATTGGAAGCCCTGCCCTTCCGGGTGAAGGGCAAGAAGAACCGCTACGAAAAGCTGAGCGAGGTCGCCATCGACACGCTGAACGAGGTAATCAAAAACTATGAGCTATGAACATGAACCCAGAAGCCCCTTCCGCGGCACCACCATCTGCGCCGTGAAGAAGGACGGCGTCATCGCCGTGGCCGGCGACGGCCAGGTGACCATGGGCGAGCACACCATCATGAAGGCCACCGCGAAGAAGGTGCGGCGCATCTTCGGGGACAAGGTGGTCACCGGCTTCGCCGGCAGCGTGGCCGATGCCTTCGCCCTGTCCGAAAAATTCGAGGACAAGCTGACCCAGTACGCCGGCAACCTGCCCCGGGCGGCGGTGGAGCTGGCCCAGGATTGGCGCATGGACCGCGCCATGCGCAAGCTGGAGGCCATGCTGCTGTGCGCCGACAAGGAGAACCTGATGCTGATATCCGGCACCGGCGAGGTCATCGAGCCCGACGACGGCGTGCTGGCCATCGGCTCAGGCGGCAACTACGCCCTGGCCGCCGCCCGCGCTCTGATCGCCAACACCGACCTCACCGCCCCTGAAATCGCGAGGAAGGCGCTGGAAATCGCCAGCGAGATCTGCGTGTATACCAACGATCATATTATCGTTGAGACGGTATAAACCTATGCCAGAGATTACCGTGAGGGCTTACGCGCCTGCCGACCTGCCCGCCATGATCGCCATCTGGAACCAGGTGGTGGCGGACGGCGTCGCCTTCCCCCAGGAGGAACTGTTGGACGCTGAAACCGGCGCGGCCTTCTTCGAAGGTCAGGACTACTGCGGCGTGGCCGATGACGACGGCGAGGTAGTGGGCCTGTACATACTGCATCCCAACAACGTGGGCCGCTGCGGTCACATCTGCAACGCAAGCTACGCCGTGCGCCGCGACCAGCGGGGCAGGCATCTGGGCGAAGCGCTGGTGAATGACTGCCTGGTTCAAGCAAAGAAGCTGGGCTATCGGGTGCTGCAATTCAACGCCGTGGTTGAAAACAACATCCACGCCCGGCACCTGTATGAGCGGCTGGGCTTTGTTCAGCTGGGCACCGTTCCCGGCGGCTTTCGCATGAAGGACGGACACTACGAAAACATCTGCCCCTACTACAGAACGCTGGATTGAGAGGCCCTCCATGATCGAAACAGCGCGGTTGAGCACACGGTACGACGTCCGCCGTTTAATAGAATCCGATGTGGATGAAGTTTTTGAGCTGTGCCGGGGAAACACGCAATTCTACCAATACTGTGAGGCAAACCCGACCCGGGATCAGGTGTTCAATGATATGCGCATCACGCCGCCAGGAATCACCACATCCCATAAGTTCTACGTCGGCTTTTACCGGCAACGCACGCTTGTTGCGATCATGGACTTGATCGACGGCTATCCTGAGCCTGAAATCGCTTATATTGGTTTCTTTATGATGAACATTCGCTATCAGGGAAAGCAAATCGGCAGCAGCATCATCGGCGAGGTCGCCCAGTACCTGAAGGATGCCGGAAAACGCGCCATCCGCCTGGCGATTGACAAGGCAAACCCGCAGTCCACTCATTTTTGGAAAAAGAACGGGTTTACCGTCCTTCGGGAAATCGACCGCGGCAACTGGACGATCCTCGAAGCGGAGATGACCCTTTGACCTGAACCGAAATCAGCAAACATAAGACCCAATCCCCTTGAAAGGAAAAAGCTATGACTGAATTAACCCCCCGCGAGATCGTTCGCGAACTGGATCGCTACATCATTGGCCAGGACGACGCCAAGCGCGCCGTGGCCGTGGCCCTGCGCAACCGCTATCGCCGTGCCCAGCTGCCGGAGGACATCCGGGAGGAGGTCACACCCAAGAACATATTGATGATCGGCCCCACCGGCGTGGGCAAGACCGAGATCGCCCGCCGCCTGGCGAAGCTGGTGGACGCGCCCTTCGTGAAGGTGGAGGCCACCAAGTTCACCGAGGTGGGCTATGTGGGCAGGGACGTGGAGAGCATCATCCGCGACCTGGTGGAGGCTTCCATCCGCCTGGTCAAGGGCCAGCACGCCGAGCGGGTGCGCATCCGCGCCCAGGCCAACGTGGAGGACCGGCTGGTGGAGCTGCTGACCCAGACCGCCAGGCGCAAGCCCGCCAACCCCATCGACATCCTGCTGGGCAACAAGCCCCGCCAGCCCGAGCCCTCGCCCGAGGAGAAGAGCGCGCTGGCCGTGCGCCAGGGCGACGTGCGCGAGCGCCTGCGCCGGGGCGAGCTGGAGCATGAGATGGTGGAGGTCGAGGTCGAGGAGCGCACGCCCCAGCCGGAGATCCCCGGCATGGACATGAACATGAACGACGTGCTGGGCAACATCCTGCCGAAAAAGACCAAGCTGCGCAAGGTGGAGGTCCGGGAGGCCCGGAAGATCCTCCAGGCCGAGGAGGAGCAGAGCCTGATCGACATGGACCAGGTGTACACCGAGGCCATCGAGCGGGCCGAGCAGCACGGCATCGTGTTCCTGGACGAGATCGACAAGGTGGCGGGCCGGGGTAGCGGCCACGGCGGCCCCGACGTCAGCCGCGAGGGCGTCCAGCGGGACATCCTGCCCATCGTCGAGGGCAGCACGGTGAACACCAAGTACGGCCCCGTCAAGACCGACCACGTGCTGTTCATCGCCGCAGGCGCGTTCCACGTGTCCAAGGTCACCGACCTGATCCCCGAGCTCCAGGGCCGCTTCCCGGTGCGGGTGGACCTGAAGCCCCTGACCATGGAGGACTACAAGCGCATCCTCACCCAGCCCGAAAACGCCCTGATCCGCCAGTACCAGCTGCTGCTGGGGGTGGACGGCGTCAGCCTGGAATTCGGCGAGGACGCCCTGTCCCTGATCGCCGAGTACGCCTGGCAGGCCAATGAATCCAGCGAAAACATCGGCGCGCGCCGTCTGCACACGCTGATGGAGCGCATCCTCAGCGACATCGCCTTCAACGCCGGCGGCGGCGACGCCCCCGAAATCAGCGTACAGGTCAACGCCGAATACGTGAAGGCCCAGCTCAGCGGCGACATGCATCAGATGGATGTGAAGAAGTATATACTGTGACAAATTCTGATTTATCGAGCTGATGACGAACTCCCCTTTGGCTAACTTACCGGGGGTATCGGGGGCGGTAGCGCCCCGATCTTTAATCGTACGCGGCGGCGTGTACGCCGCGGGCGGGGCCTTTTTTGCGGCAGGGAGCCT
>JAFWEL010000043.1 GCA_017512905.1 Clostridia bacterium | reverse complement strand
GCTCCCTGCCGCCCTGAAGGACTAGCTTCGCGTCGCAAAAAAGGCCCCGCCCGCGGCGTACACGCCGCCGCGTACGATTAAAGATCGGGGCGCTACCGCCCCCGATACCCCCGGTAAGTTAGCCAAAGGGGAGTTCGTCACCAGCTCGATAAATCAGAATTAGCATACGACTGAACAGTTACCGCTTCTCAATCCTTTGATAAAAAGAAATCCGTCAGGATTTTCGACGCGAAGCTGGTCCTTTAGGGCTCCACCCCCTAACCCCTAAAACCTAAAACCTCAAATATTCCAATACCGGTTTGTCTTTATGGTCGATAGATGCTATAATAAGCCCGTAGGCTGTCCATTTCACCAACGGAGGATAAATCCATGAAGTACCTGAAGACAAAGGGCATACTGTGCGTTGTCGTCGCGCTGCTGCTGACCGCCGCGCTGGCGGTGGTCTATGGCCATTTCGGCCTTCAAACCGATATCAACGAGGTCCGGAAGCAGTGCAACCTGAAGATGAACAGCCTCACCACCTCCATTACCGGGCTGATGAAATCCCAGACGCTTGTCAATTACGAATACGAGGATATACTGTACAAAAACGCCTGCCTGAATGCGCTGCCCTTGCGGGAGACCGTGCGCCAGAAGGGTGACGGGGCCATCGCCACGTACGACAGCGGCTGTGTGTTGCGGCTGGAGGGCGACCGGCTGATCCTGCCCGAGGACGGCGCCCTGCCGGTGCTGAAGGCCTCCAGCTTCCGGGGCCGCGACAACCAGGCGCAAATCGGGGGCTGCTTTTACACCACCAGGAGCGAAACCCGGCAGGATGACGAATCCATAGACCCGGAGGAGATGGAAAGCTGGCTTGTGGTATGCGCCTTCTGCCAGCTCCAGGGGGATTACTATTACCTGGAATCCACGCCCGCCCTCGAGATGCAGGAATTCCTGAACGAGCGCGTCAGCTTCACCGACACCGTGGCCAACCTGGAAAAGGTCTACGGCGGCTATATCGTGACCTTCAATTCGGATTCCCCGGAGCACTTTTTGTTTTACGAGTCCGAGGCCATCGGCGATGAGGTCAACACCGTCCATGACCTGGGCATCGACCCCGACGCCGGGAGCGACGGCGTTGACATCATCAGGGTGGGCGGCAAGCGCTGTGTCTATGCGATCTCCGAGCCCGTCCACGACGACTACTTCGAAATCTCCCAAGCCGAGCGGATCGCCCTCATCGTGCCCATCGAGAACCTGGACAACCGACGGATCCCGCGGCTGGTGATTTCACTGTGCGTCAGCCTGCTGTTCCTGCTCACCGCCATCGTCTGGGTGATGTCGGGCCTTCGGGTCTTCCGCCGCCCCGCCATCACCGTGCAGCAGCGCAAGCAGTACGGGCCGGAGCGCATGCGCCGCATACTGGTCGCCATCGGCCTCGCCGGTGTGCTGGCCGTCGGGCTGATGACCTTCTTCATCAACTGCCTGCTGCAGCTCTACGCTGCCACGCAAAACAACCTGAGCCTGCTGGAGCGGATCAACGCGGTCGCCTCTGAAACCCAGAGCAGCACCGAGCGGGCGAAGGCGCGGCAAAACGCGATCTACGTGGGCTATGCCCGCCGCATCGCCGACCTGCTGGCGGAATACCCCCGGCTGAAGACCCCGGAGGCGCTGGAGGAGATGAGCCGGATCGTCCAGGCGGACTACCTGATGGTCTATGACGACCAGGGCCGGGAGGTCATGTCCAACGCGCCCTATGTCAACCTGGCCTTCAGCCGGGACACTCAGGACTCCAGTTACGAATTCCGGCTGCTGCTGACCGGCGTTTCCAGCGTCGTCCAGGATGTCCGCCTGGATGAGCAGACCCGCCTGGAAAGGCAGCGCATCGGCGTATGCATGGACGATGGCAACACCAACGACGGCTACGGCGCGCTGGTCATGGCGGTATTGCCGAACGAGCGTTACCGGGACACGATGACCATCGACCAGCTGATGCAGACCATGACTCCCGCCGACGGGCTGTGCCTCGCGCTGGACCCCGAGACCGGGGACATACGCCATTCCAGCGACGCCGACCTGGTGAACGCCAAAGCGCTGAACCTGGGCATGACCCAGCAGGACCTCCAGGGGGGCATCATGGACCACTTTCTGCTGAACGGACAGCGCTGGTACAGCTGTACCGACAGCATCGACGACATGGTCTACCACAGCGCCGTGCGGGCCGACGCCGTCTATCGCCGCCTGCCCGTCACCGCCCTGCTGTTCAGCGCCTGCTTCCTGGTGGCCTATGCCCTGCTGGCGCTTTTGCTGATGCTGGGCTACACCGAGCGCGGCATCGACGCCCACGGTCCCCAGGTGGTGGAGGACGACGAGGTCCTGGCGCAGGTGGGCCGCCCCGCCCAGCGCAACGGCGGCACCCGGCTGAACGTCGTCATGGAGCACCTGCGCACCACCCACTTCGGACAGACCCCGGAGCAGAAAACGCGCTTCGCCTTCAGCTTGATCGCGGGCATGATGCTGCTGGTCATGCTGGTCGCCCTCCAGCTCAGCGCCGTCGGCCAGAACCGGTTCTTCATACTCTACTACGTGCTCAACGGGAAGTGGACGCCGGGCATCAACCTGTTCGCCTTCGCCAAGATCATCATACTCATCCTGATCACCGTCGCCGTGGTCATGGTCATCCAGCTGCTGACCGGGATCATCTGCGCGCTGCTGCAAAAGCGGGGGGAGACCATCGTCCGGCTGATCAGCAGCTTCATACAGTATGTGGCCGTGCTCGCGCTGATCTTCACCGCCTTTGAAAGCCTGGGCATCGACACCCGGGCGCTGCTGGCCTCGGTGGGCATACTGTCGCTGGCCGTATCCCTGGGCGCGAAGGACCTCGTGGCCGACGTGCTCTCCGGCGTCACCATCGCCTTCTCTGACGAATACCAGATCGGCGATTACATCGAGATCAACGGCTTCCGGGGCTGGGTGCAGGAAATCGGCGTGCGGGCGACCACACTGGTCAACAACGACGGCAACATCAAGCACTTCAGCAACCGGGACGTGAAGAACATACTGAACCTGTCCCGCAGGAACTGCCAGTACACCATCAACGTCACCATCGCCAACGACCAGTCCCTCAGGGACGTGGAGGAGATCCTCGAGCGCGAGCTGCCCCAAATCGGCGAAAACACCCCGGAGATCATCCGGGGGCCCGAATACAAGGGCGTCAAGGGCTTCAACGCCGGCAGCGTGACCCTCGAAATCTCCGCGGAATGCAAGGAGCACAACTACGGCAAGGTGCGCAGCCAGCTCAACCGCTCGATCCGCCTGATCCTGGAGGAAAACGGCATCGCCATCAAGTGATTGCAAAGGCCCTCCCACAGCCGCAAGCGGCTGTGGGAGGGCCTTTGGGGATTCCGCGCTTACCGGCCGTACTTTTCCACCGTGTAGGTCTCGCCAAAGGTGTCCACGGTGGCCTTTTTGATGCGCTGCTCCTCCACCGGGCGGTCCTGGAAGCCGGTGGGGGTGCCCGCGATGGCGTCCACCACGTCCATGCCCTCGATCACCTTGCCGAAGGCGGCGTAATCGCCGTCCAGGTGGGGCGCGTCGGCATGCATGATGAAGAACTGGCTGCCCGCGGAATTGGGCATCATGCTGCGGGCCATGGACAGTATGCCGCGGCTGTGCCTGAGGTTGTTCTGCTTAAAGCCGTTGCGGGCAAATTCGCCCTTGATGCTGTAGCCCGGGCCGCCCATGCCGGTGCCCTGGGGGTCGCCGCCCTGGATCATGAACCCGGGGATGACCCGGTGGAAGATCAGCCCATCGTAAAAGCCCGACTGCACCAGGCTGACGAAGTTCGCCACGGTGTTGGGCGCGATTTCGGGATACAGCTCCGCCTTGATGACGCCGCTTTTTTCCATTTCGATGGTGACAATGGGATTGGTCATGTGATTATCCTCCTGAATATTAATGGATCTTCTCGGCCGTGTATGCCACGCCGTTGGTCTCCACGCGGATGGTCTTGATCGTCTGCTCCTGCAGGGGACGGTCGTTGGAGTCGGTCTGGGTCTCAGCCACGTGATCCACGGCCTCGATGCCCTCGATCACCCGGCCAAAGGCGGCATACTGGCCGTCCAGCGCCGGATAATCGGCATGCATGATGAAGAATTGGCTGCCCGCGGAATCCGGGTGCTGGGCCCGGGCCATGGAGATCACGCCCCGCTCGTGGGAGAGGCTGTTCTCAAAGCCGTTCGCGGTAAATTCGCCCTTGATGGTGTAGCCCGGGCCGCCCATGCCGCTGCCCGTGGGGTCGCCGCCCTGGATCATGAACCCGGGGATGACCCGATGGAAGATCAGCCCGTCGTAGAAGCCGGCGTTGGCCAGCTCGATGAAGTTCGCCACCGTGTTGGGGGCCACGTCGGGATAAAGCTCCAGCTTCATGACATCCCCGTTTGCCATATCGATGGTGGCGATGGGCAGGGCGCTGTCCGAGGACAGCGCGGAAACCGCCCCGCAGAGCACCAGCACGCAGAGCAACAGGACAAGCAGCTTCTTCATGGTGAAAATCTCCTTTTTTGATTATCAACTTCTGATTTATCGAGCTCTGCTCGATCAATCAGAAGTTCCCTCATTCTCCCTCAATCGTCTCCGGATCCCCGTAATCCACGCCGAAGGTCTCCACGTGGATGCTTCGAATCACCTGGCGGGTCAGGGGCAGGTATGTGCTGTCGGTGGGCTGGGAGGCGATGGCGTCCAGCACGGTCAGGGTCTGCGCGTCCGCGGCGCTGCCAAAGGCGGCATACTTTCCGTCGTATTCGGGATAGCTGCCCTGCATGATGAAGAACTGGCTGCCGGCGGTATCGTAGCCGCTCTGGCGGGCCATGGATATCGCGCCGCGCAGATGGGAGACGTTGTTGCCGGTGAAGCCGTTCTCGGCAAACTCGCCCCTGATGGCATAGCCCGGTCCGCCGGTGCCATTGTTCTGGGGGTCGCCGCCCTCGATAAACACGCCCGCCACGATCCGGTAGAACTGCTGGTTGCTGTAGAACCCCCGGTTGGCCAGGCGGATGAAGTTGGCCACGGTGTTGGGGGCCTGGTCGGGGTACAGCTCAAAGCGCATCTGCGCGCCGTCGGACATGGTGATGGTAGCCACCGGGTTCGGGTCGGGCTCCTCGTCCGCCTTTCGATCGGCCAGCTTCAGGATCAGCAGCAGCAGCCCGGCCAGCAGCAGCGCCCCTGCCACGATCACGGCGATCAGCCGACGCCGGTCGCTGAAAAAGCCCTTACTCCTTCGTCGCATGGGCCACCCCTCCGAATACTCGTCAATCTCAACTGTAGCGCCGCTACAGATCCCGCAGGATCACATCCCGCTTGCGCCGGACCATCTCGTCCACGCGGTGAATGTATTCCTCGATGTTGCGCACGTTCGGGGCGCGTTCGATCCGCAGGTCGCGGCACTTCGGGTCGAACAGCCACTTCGTGATGGCTCCCGCCCCCAGCGCCAGCACGCTGGCCGTCTCCTCCATGTTGCCGATGTTGTACAGGCAGGCCTTTCCCGGCTTCGCGTAGCCCACGTTTTCCAGGTTCCCCGCCATGTACTTCTGCCGGTACAGGTAATAGGGCCGCCAGCCGTCCGCCGTCAGCCGGCTTCGGGCCATGGCGATCATCTCCGCCGCGCCCTCCCGGGACACCTGGCCGTAGCCGTTGCCCGCCACCGCCAGCTGCTCATGGAGGCGGCTGGAGCGCTTGATGGCCAGGGAGTGGACCGTCACGCTGTCCGGCGCAAGCTCCCGCACCACGTCCAGCGTATGGGCAAAGTCCTCCACGCCCTCCCCGGGCAGGGCGGCGATGATATCCATGTTGATGTCGTCAAAGCCCAGCCTCCGGGCCAGCTCATAGGCCGCGATGGTTTCCGCGCCCGTGTGGGCCCTGCCGATGCGCCGCAGGGTGTCGTCGTTGAAGGTCTGGGGATTGACGGAGATCCGGCTGACGCCCCGGTCCCTCAGCCTCCGCAGCTTGTCCTCGTCGATGGTGTCCGGCCGGCCGGCCTCCACCGTCCACTCCACCGCCTCCGGAAAGGCCTCCTGGGCCGCGGCGAGTATGCGCTCCAGGTCCTCTCCCGGGATAGCCGTGGGCGTACCCCCGCCCACATAGCCGGCCCGCAGGCGCACCCCGGCCTCTTGCATCAGGCCCTTGCACTGCCCGATCTCCCGCAGCAGGGCTTCCACATAGGGCTCCACCAGCCTGCCATCGCCGATCTCACCGGAGGAAAAGGAGCAATAGGAGCAGCGGGTTTTGCAGAAGGGGATGCCGATGTAAAGGTCGAAGCTATCCTCGGGCGGCTCCCGCAGGCCCTCCTGCATTTGGGCGATCTCGCCCAGCAGGGCGGCCCGGTCGGGGGCGACGTCGAAGGCCCGGGTCACGTGGTCCACGGCCGCCTCCAGCGTCATGCCCGCCTCCATGGCCTCGTAGAGCAGCCGGGTGGGCCGGATGCCCGTCAGGCTGCCCCAGGGGGGCTGCATGCCCGTCAGGTCCTTCAGCAGGTTGTACAGCGCCTGCTTGACCTGGCGCTTGCGCAGCCGCTTGACCAGCAGCGGCGCGCCATCGCAGGCGGGCTGTGAGAGGGTGGCCTGCCTGCCCTGGGAGGTCCAGGTGTCGGTCCACAGGCCGTCGGCGTCGGTGAAGCGATGCTCAAACACCACGTCCCCCGCCTCCAGGCTCATGGCCACGTCGCCGTAGAACAGCCGCAGCACATCCCCCAGGTCGGAAAAGAACCGGGGCTCGTCGGTGCGTATCCAGATCATATGCGGTACCGCGCCCTTTCCTCGCCGATGGTGGTGGCCTCGCCGTGGCCCGGATAGACCGCCACGTCCCCGGGCAGCGCGAACAACGCCTTCAGTGAGCGGAGCATGTCGCCCATTTTGCCGCCGTACAGGTCCAGCCGCCCATAGCCGGCGCGAAACAGCGTGTCGCCGCTGAACAGCGCACCCTCCTGCGCCAGGTACAGGCACACCGAGCCCCGGGAATGGCCGGGGGTGGGCAGCACGGTGAAATCCATGCCGCAAGCGGACAGCGCCCCATCGAAGGGTGTGGCGTCGATGACCGGCCAGTCGGCCCGGTCGAGCCCCAGCATGCCCGTATAATCGCATTTTTCGATGTCATTGAGCATCTCGGCGTCCTCAGCGCCCACGTACACCGGCGCGCCGAAATCCTTCGCCATCTGCCCCGCCGCCATGATGTGGTCGAAGTGGCCATGGGTCAGCAAAACGGCCCCCACGCGCCCTTCGCCGATGGCGGCCTTCAATTTGGGATAATCGTCCCCCGGATCGACGACCACGCAGTCATCCCGGCCCTCCGCCCGGACGATGTAGCAGTTTTCCTGAATCAACCCGCAAATCACGCGGCGAATGGAAATGGCCATGGATTAACCTCCGTTGTGTTGGTAAATTCTGATTTGTCGAGCTGATGACGAACTCCCCTTTGGCTATCTTACCGGGGGTATCGGGGGCGGTAGCGCCCCGATCTTTAATCGTACGCGGCGGCGTGTACGCCGCGGGCGGGGCCTTTTTTGCGGCAGGGAGCCTGTCGACCAGAGCAAAAAAGGCTTCCTTGCAGATTTGCCGCCCGG
>JAFWEL010000042.1 GCA_017512905.1 Clostridia bacterium | reverse complement strand
GCAGATTTGCCGCCCGGAAATCGCCTGCGACGCGAAGCTAGTCCTTTAGGACGATTTCAGGCAAATCTGAGGAGGATGTATTGAAGGGGGACCTGTCCCCCTTCAAACGGGCGCAAGCCCGCGACAAATCAGAATTTACCTTCCCAGCATCGCCGCGCCGATGATGCCGGCGTCGTTGGTCAGCTGAGCCAGCTCCACCTTGGCATAGGGCATGGATTTGAAGAACACGTACTTCGGCAGCAGCGCGCGCACGGCGTTGAGCAGGAATTCCCCGGAATGGGAGACACCGCCGCCCAGCACGATGACCTCGGGGTCATAGACGTTGATGAGGTTTGTCAGGCCCACCACCAGGTGGTAGATGTAGTCGTCGAAGATCTTCACGCAGTCCGCGTCGCCGTCCATGGCCAGGTCGATCACGTCCTTGGCGGTGAGGGTGCGGATGTCGCCGTCCACGGCCTGCATGAGCGGGCAGCCGGGCTTCTCGGCGCACAGCACGCGACCGGCGCGGATCAGCGCGGTGGCACTGGCGTAGCGCTCCCAGCAGCCCCGCTTGCCGCAGGTGCAGGGCAGGCCGCCGGCCACGGTGACCATGTGGCCGATTTCCGAGGCGACGCCGTGGGCCCCGGAGAACGGCTTGCCGTTGATGATGATGCCGCCGCCCACGCCGGTGCCCAGGGTGACGAACACGCTGTCCTTCGTGCCCGCCGAGACGCCCTTGACCGATTCGGCCAGGCCTGCCACGGTGGCGTCGTTGTCCACGTACACGGGCAGGTCGGTGTACTGCTTCATTTCCTCCAGGATGGGCACGTCGTGCCAGGCCAGGTTGGTGCAGAAGGGCACGATACCCGTGCGCTGGTCCATGATGCCGGGGATGCCGATGCCGATGGCCTTCACCTCATCCATGCTGTGGCCGCTCTTCGCCACGGTGGCCAGACCCAGTTGGGCGATGTCCCGGATCACCGCGACGTAGCCGCGCTCGACCCCGGTGGGACAGCTGTGCTTGTACAGTATGTTGCCTTCCTCGTCCACGAGTCCCGCCTTGATGGACATGCCGCCCACGTCGACGCCGATGTAAAGCATAGTGATGTACCTCCGATTTTATATGGAATCAGGATTTACTCCTCCAGATTGTTCTGGAACCGCGCCATGTGGCGGCGGGTCAGTTCGGTGGCGGCGTTGTAGCCCATCTGCTTCAGGCGCAGGTTGCGGGCGGCCACCTCCAGCACCACGGCCAGGTTGCGGCCCGGATGAATGGGCAGCAGCAGGCTGGGCACCTTCACGCCCAGGATGTCGATGTAATTGTCCGTCAGGCCCAGGCGGTCGTATTCCTTGTCCGCTTGCCACAGCTCCAGGTGGATGACCATGTCGATGTGCTTGCTGCGCATGATTGCGCCCGCGCCGTACATCGTGGACACGTCGATGATGCCCACGCCGCGGATCTCCATGAAGTGGCGCACCAGCTCTGGCGCTTCGCCGATCAGGCGGTTGTCCTCCACCCGGCGGATGTCCACCACGTCGTCCGCCACCAGCTGGTGGCCGCGCTTGACCAGCTCCAGCGCCGCCTCGCTCTTGCCCACGCCGCTATTGCCCGTGATCAGCAGGCCCGCGCCGAACACGTTTACCAGTACACCGTGGCGGGTCTCCCGGGGGGCCAGCCGGTCGCGCAGGTAGGCGATCAGGTCCAGCTCAAACTGGGTGGTCTCCTTGTTGGTGGAATAGATGGGGATCTTGCGGGCCATGCCCATCACCAGCATCTCGTCAAAGCAGGGATAGCCGCGGCAGATGATGATGCAGGGCAGGGGATAGTTGAAATACTTCTGCAGCCGCTCCCGCCGGGTCAGCTCGTCCAGCTGGGACAGGTAGGTCATCTCCACCTTGCCCAGCAGCTGGGGCCGCTCGTAGGGAAAGAAATCCCAATAGTTGGCGAACTGCATACCGGGGCGGTTGGTGTTGCTGACCTCGATGTTCAGCGTCTTGGCATCGGTAGCCATGACCCGGGTCAGGCCCAGGGATTTGACAAAATCAGCTTCGGAAACCATGATTGTTCCTCCTGTGGATGAGTTGGGGAAATTCTGATTTGTCGCGCAAAGCTCGATAAATCAGAATTCACATCGCCCCGATCCGATTGGCCGCGATGTACTGCTCGATCACCTGCGCCACGCCGTCCTCGGTGTTGGGCGGGGCGACGAGGGATGTGCAGGCCAGGGCCTGGGGGCAGGCGTTGGCCATGGCGTAGCCCGCGCCGGCGTATTCCAGCATGGGTACGTCGTTCTGGCCGTCGCCGAAGGCCATCACCTCATCGGGCGAAAGGCCGAGGTGTCCGGCGAGGGTGGCCAGCGACCGGCCCTTGTCCACGCCCTCCGGGGCGATCTCCAGATAGTGGGGCTTCGACTTCAGATAGCAGGCGCCGCGGGGAAAGGCCTCGCGGAGGGCGGCCTGGGCGCGGTCCGCGCCCTCGGGGGTGTCGATGATCAGCATCTTCTGCATGTCCGACGGGTTTTCCGCCAGCCATCGGGCCATGGGCATGCCCACCGGCGTGGCGGGCACGTTGATCTGCCGGGCGTAGGCCCGAGTGCAGTCGCGCACCTTCGGGCAGTAATAGCCCTTGCCGGGGTAGAGCTGAATGTAATAACCCATTTCCTCCGCCAGCTTCACGATGCCCAGCGCCGTTTTGAAGGGAATGCGGGGCGCGAACAGCGTCTCGTCGGTGTTGTGGTCGTAGATCATCGCGCCGTTGTACAGCAGCATGGGCGCGTTGACGCCAATTTCGCGGGCAAAGGGCAGCATGGCCTCCATCATCCGCCCGCTGGACAGCGTGATGCCGCAGCCCAGGGCCATGGCCGCCTCCAGGGCATGCCGGGTGCGCGGTGTCAGCGCCGCGGAAGCGTCCAGCAGCGTGTCGTCCAGGTCAGTGGCAATCAGTCGTATCATCAGCGTCCCTTACCTCTCATAAATATCCATCGTCTATTGTAACCGATTTTGGAGTGAGATGCAACGGGAAATTCTGATTTGTCGAGCAGCGACAAATCAGAATTTGCTTTCCCAACACAAAAGTGATACAATCATATCCGCAAGAAGGGGTGAGGCCATATGATCGATCGGGTGCGCACGGGGCGGTTTGACATCGGCGTGCTTTATGAGGACAATCACCTGCTGGCGGTGGTGAAGCCGCCGAACCTGCCCGTGCAGGCGGACAGCTCGGGGGACGACGACCTGCTGAGCATAATGAAGGGCTATATTGGCAATAAATATCAAAAGCCGGGGAACGTCTACCTGGGCCTGGTGCACCGGTTGGACCGGCCCGTGGGCGGGGTGATGGTGCTGGCCCGCACGTCCAAGGCGGCGGCGCGGCTGTCGGCGGCCTTCGCGGCCCATGAACAGGACAAGCGCTACCTGGCGGTGGTCCAGGGGACGATGCCCGGCGAAATGGCGCTGGAGGACGCGCTGCTGAAGGATGGCCGCACGGGCATGGTGCGCGTCGTTTCCCCGGAAACGCCGGGGGCCAAGATCGCCCGCCTGTCCACCAGCCCCCTCTCGGCGCGAGAGGGGCTGACCCTGGTCGAGGTGACGCTGTACACCGGGCGGGCCCACCAGATCCGGGTGCAGCACGCCCACGCCGGCTTTCCCCTCTGGGGGGACGCCCGCTACGGCGGGGGCAGGCCGGGCCAGCAGATCGCGCTGTGGGCGGCGTCGCTGGCGGTGGAGCATCCCACCCGGCATGAGCCCATGCGCTTCATCGCGCTGCCGCCGGAGGACGGGGCGTGGCGCGTATTCGGCAGAGAAATCAAAGCCTGGTTTGAGAGGAACGAAGCATGAGAAAGAGACATGGCAGCCGCTGGCCGATCGTGTTCCTGACCTGTATGGTGTCGGTGCCCGCGGTGGCCGCCCTGATGGGCTATTACGGTCCCACGCCCACCCTTGACGCCGCCAAGCCCGCCCTGGTGGCGGGCGGGCTGCTGGGCCTGGCGCACCTGTTTCTGAGGCCCGTATTGCGGGTGGTGTTCGCACCACTGGGCTGTCTGACCCTGGGGCTGTTCGGCATGGTCATCGACGTGGGCCTGCTTTACGGCAGCAGCCTGCTGGTGAACGGCTTCGAGGTGCCGGGGCTGGCGTACGCGGTGATCACGGCGCTGGTGATCAACGGGGTGTGCGCCATTACCACGGGACGCAGGTAAAAAGTTAGGTTAAGCTAATTTGTTCATACTCAGTCAACATTCCGCGCCTATAATTCATTTGACATCCGATAAAAGCGGTGTATAATGATATGGAATCGTTGTAGTGGGTCCCGCCCATTGCGGAAAGGAAAATACGAATGGCGACGAAGAAGACGAGCATTGGCGGCCAGGCGCTGATCGAGGGCATCATGATGCGCGGCCCGAAGGTCACGGCCATGGCGGTGCGCAATGTCAATACCAAGCAAATCACCCTGGAGGAATATCCCACCAAGGGCCAGGACCGGGCGAAGATCCTGAAGCTGCCCTTTATCCGGGGCATATTCAACATGATCGACTCGCTGTCCTTCGGCTACAAGTGCCTGATGCGCTCGGCGGAGCTGTCGGGCATTGAGGACGAGGAGGACGAGGCGAAGAAGGACAAGGCACCCTCCTTCTGGGACAAGGTGTTCGAAAAGCTGATGATGCCCATCGCGACGGTGCTGGCCGTGGCGCTGGCGCTGGGGCTGTTCGTGTACCTGCCCATGCAGCTGTGGAAGTGGATCACCGCCTCCGCGCCGAACATCGCCGGCAATTACTACCTCCGGGCCTGCTTCGAGGGCGTGCTGCGCATACTGCTGTTCGTGGGCTATGTGTGGGCAACCTCGCTGATGAAGGACATTCGCCGCACCTACATGTATCACGGGGCGGAGCACAAGACCATCTTCTGCTACGAGAAGGGCCTGCCCCTGACGGTGGAGAACGTGCGGCCCCAGACCCGCTTCCATCCCCGCTGCGGCACGTCGTTCATGGTGCTGATGCTGATCGTGGGCATCATCGTCTCGATCTTCATCCGGGTGGACAACCTGGTGCTGCGCACGGGATTGAAGCTGCTGACCTTCCCCATCGTGGTGGGCGTGGGCTATGAGCTGATCAAGCTGGCGGGCCGGTACGACAATTTCTTCACCCGCATCATCTCGGCTCCCGGCAAGTGGCTGCAGCACATCACCACCCGTGAGCCCGACGACGACATGATCGAATGCGCCATCGCCGCCATGGAAAAGGTGATCCCGGGGGACGGGAGCGATACGTGGTAAATTCTGATTTGTCGCGTTGCGACAAATCAGAATTTACCACCCAACCGAGGTATATTATGTTTAAATCTCTGAAGCGCCCATCGGGGGCGCGGGATATCAAAATGGAAACCGGCAGCGCGAGATCAAGGCTGATCTTCCTGCCGGTGCTTGCTTTGGGGCTGGCGCTGTTCCTGGAGCTGTGCAACCGCGGCCTTTCTGTGGCGCGGCTGTTTCAGTTCATCGCCCAGCGCCCCGGGTATTTCCTGTACAACGCGCTGATCGTGCTGACCACGCTGGTGTTTTCAGAGCTGTTCCACCGGCGGCGGGCTGTGCTGGCCACCACCGCCATACTGTGGGTGGTTCTGGGCATCGTGCAGTACATCGTGATCAAGGACCGCACCCAGCCCTTCTGCTCGGTGGACATCCTGATGATCAAGGACGCCTTTTCGCTGATTACGATCTACTACACCTGGCCCCAGATCATACTGATGTTCGCCACCGGCTTCGGGGCGATCCTGCTGATCATCGCGCTGTTCAGCCGCATGAAGCGGCGCAGCCACTACAACCTGCCGAGGTCGCTGGCCATTTTCCTGGGCTTTGTGCTGCTGACGGCAATGGTGGCGGCGCTGGGCCTGCGGTCCGGCGCCTTTCCGCGCCACTTTGACAGCCTGGTGGACGCCTACAACGACTACGGCTTTGCCACCTGCTTCGTGTTCACCTTCGGCCAGCAGGGCATTTCCCGGCCCCAGGACTATTCCTCGGACACGGTGACCGGCATACTGGACGAGATCTCCGAGGAGGACACCACCGAGCTGGTATATCCGGTGTTCGACGAGGACGACAACTTGGCCCATCCGAACATCGTGTTCGTGCAGCTGGAATCCTTCTTTGACGTGGGCACGATCAAGGGCGGCGAATACTCAGCCGATCCCACGCCCTGGTTCAACCGCCTGTGCAGCCGCTTCCCCAGCGGGTTGCTGTACGTGCCCACCATCGGCGGCGGCACGGCCAACACCGAATTCGAGGTGATCTCGGGCCTGGACCTGGATTTCTTTGGCGCGGGGGAATACCCCTACAACACGATCCTGCAAAACACCACCTGCGAGACGATGTGCTACAACCTGAAGGACTACGGCTATAGCGCCACGGCCATGCACAACAACCGGGCGACCTTCTACAGCCGCAACCTGGTCTATCCCAACCTGGGCTTCGACCGCTTCGTGTCGCTGGAATACATGAAGGACGTGAAGTACACCCCCGTGGGCTGGGCCCGGGACGCCTGCCTGACCGAGGAGATCCTGACCGCGCTGGACACAACCGAGGCGCGGGACCTGGTGTTCTGCATCGCGGTGGAAACCCATGGAAAGTACGCCGAGACCTATGAGCCCAAGCCCGGGGACATCGAGGTCCAGGCCCTGCCGGAGAAGATTCCCCTGGCGCCTTTCCAGAACTTCGTCAACGCCCTGCCGGGGACGGACCGCTTCCTGCGGGACCTGACCCTGGCGCTGCTGCGCTTCGACGAGCCCACTGTCGTGGTGGCTTACGGCGACCACCTGCCCGCCCTGGAGCTGGAGAACGACATGCTCACCACCGGAAGCGTCTACGCCAGCCGCTATGTGATCTGGAACAACTTCGGCGGCCGATTCGAGGCCCCGGATCTGGAGGCCTATCGGCTGAACGCCAACCTGCTCGAGCAGCTGGGTTTTTCCGGAGGCGTGGTCACGAAGCTGCACCAGTCCGCCGACCCAGGGGAGACCGGGGAGGATTACCTGGCCAAACTGGAGCTGCTGGAGTACGACATGCTCTATGGCGATCGCCAGGCCTTCGAAGGCGAGTTTCCCTACCGGCGCACCGACATGCGCATGGGCAGCCGGAACATCGTCGTCACCGGCGCAGTCCGGGAATATCACCGCCTGCTGGTGACCGGCGAAAACTTCACCGAGTTCAGCCAGATTGTCACTGGCGACCAGACGCTGGACACCGTGTTCATCGACGCCGAACACATCGTCGCCCGGGTGGAGGATAACCTGGAGTTCGACACCTTCTGCGTAGCCCAGGTCGACCGCGATGGCACCGAGCTGAGCCGGACAGGGGAATATGGAGGAAAATTCTGATTTGTCGCGGGCTTGCGCCCGTTTGAAGGGGGACAGGTCCCCCTTCAATACATCCTCCTCAGATTTGCCTGAAATCGTCCTAAAGGACTAGCTTCGCGTCGCAGGCGATTTCCGGGCGGCAAATCTGCAAG
>JAFWEL010000041.1 GCA_017512905.1 Clostridia bacterium | reverse complement strand
TCCCTGCCGCAAAAAAGGCCCCGCCCGCGGCGTACACGCCGCCGCGTACGATTAAAGATCGGGGCGCTACCGCCCCCGATACCCCCGGTAAGTTAGCCAAAAGCCTCCCCTGAAAGGGGAGGTGGTCCCGTCGCAGACGGAGTCGGAAGGGTTCCGTGTGATCAGCATCAGCCCGATAAATCAGAATTTACCCGACAAAACAAATACACCGTGCTTAACAATTAACAAAAGAAAAGGCTTGACAACGTTTGCGTCGCATGGTATAATCGCACCAATTTAATAGTTTAAACCGTTGAAGCGGAGATAACGGCGGCGATGCCTTCACAGAGAGCCCGCGATGCTGCGAATCGGGCAGGAAACAAACCGTCAAATGGACCGCGGAGGGCGCGGGGAAATGTTCTTCGAGCAGAGTATCACGCGACGTGAGGCATACGTCAGTTGCCGGGGATATGCTGGTATCCCGCAAAGCGCACGGGCTGGCCCCGTGAATTCAAGGTGGCACCGCGGATAATTGATTTATTCGTCCTTGACAGTAAAAACTGTCAGGGGCGTTTTTTGTTGGAGGTGACGCAGATGAAGATTTCACCAAGCCTGGAGGAAGCCAGGAGCTATGCCGCGTCCGGCGCGTATCGCGTACTGCCGCTGAGCTGCGAGCTGCTCTCCGACCGGCTGACGCCCATCGAATGCCTGCGCATACTCAAGGGCGTGTCCACCCACTGTTTTCTGTTGGAATCCGCCGAGGACCGGGAGCGATGGGGACGGTATACCTTCCTGGGCTTTGACCCGGTGCTGGACGTCACCTGCCTGGATGGGGCGCTGAAGGCGGGCAGCATCCAGATGCGCACCGACAATCCCTCTGCGGTGCTGCGGCAGATCCTGGCCGACTACAAAAGTCCCCGCCTGCCGGGGCTGCCTCCCTTCACCGGCGGGCTGGTGGGTTACTTCGCCTACGATTACTTGGGCTACAGCGAGCCCTCGGTCCGCATGGACGTTGAGGATTCCGAGCACTTTCAGGACGTGGACGTGATGCTGTTCGACAAGGTGATCGCCTTCGACCACTTCCGCCAGAAGATCGTGCTGATCGTCAACATGCGGCTGGACGACGCGGACACCGGCTACAGCAGGGCGGCGCTGGCGCTCAAACAGCTTCGGGACCTGTTGCTGACGGGCGAACGCCATGAGGAACCGGGCGGGCGCATGACCGGTCCCGTGGAGCAGCTCTTCGATGAGGCGCAATACTGCGACATGGTGGAGCGGGCGAAGGGGCACATCCGGGAGGGGGATATCTTCCAGATCGTGCTGTCCAACCGGCTGTCCGCGCCTTTTGAGGGGAGCCTGCTGAACGCCTACCGCATCCTGCGCACCATCAACCCGTCGCCCTACATGTTCTATTTCAGCGGCACCGACGTGGAGGTGGCCGGGGCCTCGCCGGAGACGCTGGTGAAGCTGGAGGACGGCGTGCTGCACACCTTCCCGCTGGCGGGCACCCGGCCAAGGGGTAAGACCGATGCCGAGGACGCGGCGCTGGAGGCGGAGCTGCTCTCGGACGAAAAGGAGCTGGCCGAGCACAACATGCTGGTGGACCTGGGCCGAAACGACCTGGGGCGCATCAGCCGGTTCGGCACGGTGAAGGTGGAGAAGCTGCATTCCATCGAGCGCTTCTCCCACGTCATGCACATCGGCTCCACCGTGAGGGGCGAGATCCGGGAGGACAGGGACGCCCTGGACGCCATCGAGGCGGTGCTGCCCGCGGGCACCCTCTCCGGCGCGCCGAAGCTGAGGGCCTGCCAGTTGATCGGCGAACTGGAGAACAACAAGCGGGGCATCTACGGCGGGGCCATCGGCTACATCGACTTCACCGGCAACATGGACACCTGCATCGCCATCCGCATCGCCTGGAAAAAGAACGGCCGGGTGTTCGTGCGCAGCGGCGCGGGCATCGTGGCGGATTCCGTGCCCCGGAAGGAATACCAGGAGTGCATCAACAAGGCCAAAGCGGTGATAAACGCGCTGGAGCAGGCCGGGGAGGTGGATTCATGATCCTGCTGATCGACAATTATGACAGCTTCTCCTACAACCTGTATCAGCTGGTGGGGACGCTGAACCCGGATATCCGGGTCGTGCGCAACGACGAGCTGTCGGTGGGGGAGATCGTCGCCCTGAACCCGGAGCGCGTCATCATCTCTCCCGGCCCGGGCCGGCCGGAGGACGCGGGGAACATCGTGCAGGCGGCCCGGGAGCTGTCCGGAAGGTTCCCCATACTGGGCGTGTGCCTGGGCCATCAGGCCATCTGCGCCGCCTTCGGGGCCACCGTCACCTACGCCAAGCGGCTGATGCACGGCAAGCAGTCCGAGGCCAGGCTGGACAGCGCCTGCCCGCTGTTCGCGGGATTGCCCGACGCCGTGCCCGTGGCCCGCTATCACTCTCTCGCCGCCGATCCGGCCACCCTGCCGGATTGCCTGAAGGTCACCGCCATGACGCCGGAGGGCGAGGTCATGGCCGTACAGCACAGGGATCACCCCACCTTCGGGGTGCAGTTTCACCCGGAATCCATACTGACCCCGGACGGGGAAAGGATGCTCAGGAACTTCATCGAACTCAAGTAAGGAGGCAGCGCCATGATTAAGGAAGCCATCGTGAAGATCGTCAACAAGGAGGATTTGACCTACGACGAAGCCTACGCCGTGATGAACGAGATCATGTCCGGCGAGACTTCTCCCACCCAGAACGCGGCGTTCCTGGCGGCGCTGTCCACCAAGAGCGCTCGGGCGGAGACCACCGACGAGATCGCCGGCTGCGCCGCCGCCATGCGGGACCACGCCACGAAGGTGGATGCCGGCATGGACGTGTTCGAGATCGTGGGCACCGGCGGCGACAACGCCCACAGCTTCAACATCTCCACCTCCGCCGCGCTGGTGTGCGCCGCGGGGGGCGTTAAGGTGGCCAAGCACGGCAACCGGGCCGCCTCGTCCCTGTGCGGCACCGCGGACTGCCAGGAGGCGCTGGGCATCAACATCCAGCAGAGCCCGAAGAAATGCGTGGAGATGCTCAGCGAGGCGGGCATGTGCTTCTTCTTCGCCCAGAAATACCACACGTCGATGCGCTACGTCGGCGCGATCCGCAAGGAACTGGGCTTTCGCACCGTGTTCAACATCCTCGGGCCGCTGACCAATCCCGCCTCGCCCACGACCATGCTGCTGGGCGTGTACGACGACTATCTGGTGGAGCCGCTGGCCCAGGTGCTCATCAACCTGGGGGTGAAGCGGGGCATGGTGGTCTACGGCATGGACAAGCTGGACGAGATCAGCCTGTCCGCCCTGACCCACATCTGCGAGTTCAAGGACGGCTGGTTCAAGTCCTACACCATCAAGCCCGAGGATTTCGGCATGGCCCGCTGCCGGAAGGAAGACCTGCTGGGCGGCACCCCCGACGAGAATGCCGCCATCACCCGGGCCATCCTCTCCGGCGAGAAGGGCCACAGGCGCAACGCCGTGCTGCTGAACGCCGGCGCGGGGCTCTACCTGAACGGCAAGGCCGACAGCCTCGCGGCGGGCATTCGGCTGGCGGGCGAGCTGATCGACAGCGGCCGGGCCATGGCGACGCTTCAGAAGGTGATCGAGGTCAGCAACCGGCCGGAGGATGAGGCATGAACATACTGGATCAACTGGCTGAGCACGCCCGGCAGCGGGTGGCGGCGGCGAAGGCCGTGAAGCCGCTTTCGGAAATCGAGCGCGAGGCGCTGGCGCTGCCGAAGGGAGATTTTCCCTTTGAACGGGCGCTGTCCGGAGAGAACCTCGCCTTCATCTGCGAATGCAAGAAGGCGTCGCCGTCCCGGGGATTGATCGCGCCGGATTTTCCTTATCTGGCTATTGCCAGGGACTACGAGGCCGCCGGGGCCGAGGCTATCTCCGTGCTGACGGAGCCCAAGTGGTTCCTGGGCAGCGATGACTATCTTCGGGAAATCGCCAAAAACGCGTCCGTTCCCTGCCTGCGGAAGGACTTCACCGTGGACGAGTACATGCTCTATCGGGCGAAGCGGCTGGGTGCGTCGGCGGCGCTGCTGATCTGCGCGATACTGGACGAGGCGCGGCTCAGGGACTACATCCAGATCTGCGACGGCCTGGGCCTGTCCGCGCTGGTGGAGACCCACGACGCGGCCGAGGTCGGGATGGCGCTGAGGGCTGGGGCGCGGATTGTCGGCGTGAACAACAGGAATTTGAAGGACTTCACCGTGGACACCGGCAACAGCCGCCGCCTGAGGACGCTGATCCCCCGGGATGTGCTGTTCGTGTCCGAAAGCGGCGTGAGGGACGCAAGCGACGTGCAGGCTGCCCGCTGGATGGGCGCGGACGCGGTGCTGGTGGGTGAGGCGCTGATGCGCGCGACGGACGTGCGGGCGAAGCTCGCGGAACTGCGAGGCAACACATGACGAAGATCAAGCTGTGCGGGCTGACGCGGCCCCGGGACATCGAATGGGCGAACGCGCTGACGCCGGATTTTGTCGGCTTTGTGTTCGCGCGAAAGAGCAAGCGGTACATTTCTCCGCGGAATGCTCAAAAGCTCCGTGAAAAGCTCAACCAGAGTATCAATGCTGTTGGCGTGTTCGTGAACGAGGCCCCTGAGGCCGTGGCGGCGCTGCTGAACGACGGGACCATCGACGTCGCTCAGCTTCATGGCAGCGAGGATGAGGACTATATCAAGGCCCTGCGGCTGTTGACGGACAGGCCCCTGATCCAGGCGTTCCGCGTGGACGGGCCCGCCGACCTGGAACGGGCGCGGGCAAGCTCCGCCGACTACATCCTGCTGGACAACGGCGCGGGAGGTACCGGCACGGCCTTCGACTGGGCGCTTTTGAAGGGTTTTGACCGTCCCTGTTTCCTGGCGGGAGGACTTGGACCGGACAACGTGGCCCGGGCCGTCAGGGATGTCCGTCCCTTCGCCGTGGACGTGTCCAGCGGCATCGAGACGGACGGCGCGAAGGACTGTCAGAAGATGGCCGCGTTTGTGAACGCGGTGCGAAACACGCTGTAGGGGCGGCGTTTCGCCGCCCGCCTATACCCATACGAAAGGAATGACCACTATGACCAATCCCAACGGACGCTTCGGCGTCCACGGCGGGCAGTACATCCCGGAGACGCTGATGAACGCCGTGATCGAGCTGGAGGCCGCCTACAACGCGGCGAAGGCCGACCCAACCTTTCAGGCGGCGCTGACGGAGCTGTTCAACGAATACGCGGGCCGTCCCAGCCGGCTTTATTTCGCAAAACGCATGACCGCCGACCTGGGCGGCGCGAAGATCTATTTAAAGCGGGAGGACCTGAACCACACCGGGGCCCACAAGATCAACAACGTGCTGGGCCAGGCGCTGCTGGCCAGGCGCATGGGCAAGACCCGGCTCATCGCTGAGACCGGCGCGGGCCAGCACGGCGTGGCCACCGCTACCGCCGCGGCGCTGCTGGGGATGCAGTGCGTGGTGTACATGGGCGTGGAGGACACGATCCGGCAGGCGCTGAACGTGTACCGGATGCGGCTCTTGGGGGCCGAGGTCATCCCGGTGGAGACCGGCACCGGCACGCTGAAGGACGCGGTGTCCGCCGCCATGCGGGAGTGGACGAACCGCATTGCCGACACCCACTACTGCCTGGGCAGCGTGATGGGGCCGCATCCTTTTCCCACCATCGTGCGGGATTTCCAGGCGGTCATCAGCCGGGAGATCAAGGCGCAGCTCATGGAGAAGGAGGGCCGTTTGCCCGACGCGGTGCTGGCCTGCGTGGGCGGCGGCTCAAACGCCATCGGCGCGTTCTACCACTTTATAGAGGACAGGTCCGTGCGGCTCATCGGCTGCGAGGCCGCGGGACGGGGCGTGGACACCTTCGAGACCGCCGCCACCATCGCCACGGGCAGGCTGGGCATCTTCCACGGCATGAAATCCTACTTCTGCCAGGACGAATACGGCCAGATCGCCCCGGTATACTCCATCTCGGCGGGGCTGGATTACCCCGGCATCGGCCCGGAGCACGCCTGGCTGCACGACACCGGGCGGGCGGAGTACGTGCCCGTCACCGACGACGAGGCCGTCAACGCCTTCGAATACCTTTCCCGGATGGAGGGCATCATTCCCGCCATCGAGTCGGCCCACGCCGTGGCCCACGCCATGAAGCTGGCCCCGACGATGGGAAAGGATCAAATCATGGTCATCAACATCTCGGGCCGGGGCGACAAGGACTGCGCCGCCATCGCCCGCTACAGGGGGGAGAACATCAGTGAATAGGATTGCAAGCGCTTTTAATCACGGCAAGGCGTTCATCGCCTTCATCACCTGCGGCGACCCGGACCTTGAGACCACCGCGGCCTGTGTGCGGGCAGCGGTGAAGGGCGGCGCGGACCTGATCGAGCTGGGCATTCCCTTCTCCGACCCCACCGCCGAGGGCCCGGTGATCCAGTCGGCCAACGAGCGGGCCCTGAAGGGCGGGGTAACCACGGATCAAATCTTTGGATTGGTGGGGGAATTGCGCAAAGACGTGACGGTGCCCATGGTGTTCATGACCTACGCAAATGTCGTCTATTCCTACGGCATCGAGCGCTTCTGCGACCGATGCGCGGAGGTGGGCGTCGACGGCATGATCCTGCCCGACGTGCCCTATGAGGAAAAGGAGGAGTTTGCCCCGGCCTGCCGGGCGCGGGGCCTGAGCTTCATCAGCCTCATCGCCCCCACCAGCGCGCACCGAGTCGCCATGATCGCCGGGGAGGCGGAGGGCTTCCTGTACATCGTGTCGTCCATGGGCGTCACCGGCGTGCGCAGCGAGATCACCACCGACATCGGCGGCATGGTGAAGCTGGTCCGGGAAAACACGTCCATCCCGTGCGCCGTGGGCTTCGGCATCTCCACACCGGCCCAGGCGAAGAAGATGGCCGGCCTGTCCGACGGGGCCATCGTGGGCAGCGCTATCGTGCGGCTGATCGCCGAACATGGGAAAGACGCCCCGGAATACGTGTATGCATATGTTCAGTCGATGAAGGAGGGCATGGGCGCGTGATACGGCAGCTTTCCATCTTCGCGGAGAATAAAAAGGGGGCCATGTACCGGGTGACCCGGGTGCTGGCGGACGCGAATATCAACATGAACACGCTGGTCACCAACGACAGCGCGGAATTCGGCATCATCCGCATGCTGGTCAGCGACACCGACGCGGCGATGGCATGTATGAAGGCGGCGGGATACCTGTGCCACGTGGACACCGTGGTGGCGGCGGAGATTGGCGACGAGTGCGGCAGCCTGAACGCGCTGCTGGAGACCCTCAGCAACGGAAATGTCAACCTGGATTACCTGTATGTGACCTATTCCGGCCTGGGCCGGCGTCCCGTGGCCATACTGCGCACCCAGGACATCATGGAGGTGGAGGCGTTCCTGCGGGCCAGGGGTTATCGGATGCTGGAGCGGCTGGATTAATAATATAGTGTCTGCTTCCAAGCTAAAATACACCGTCATAACAGGGCATCCAGCCAGAAATGTGGTATAATAGATGCAAAGAAAATGACCCGAAACCGGGAAAAACCTTGCATTTTGAGGGCGAAATGAACAAACGAAAGCTGAACCAAGTCAGTCTGTTTGAGAATCCGGCGATGCTCCAAGGCATAGCGCTGGACCCAAAGAACGAGTGGGTGAAGCTGGCGGGGATCATACCCTGGTGGGTGTTCGAGAAGAAATACTCGGAGCAGTTTAAGTCGAACATGGGGCAGCCGGCGTGCAGTCTGCGGATGGCGTTGGGGGGTCACAGCTCATCAAGGATCGGTACCGGTTTTCCGACGGGGTGACGGTAGAGCACATCGCGATGAACCCGTATCTGCAATACTTCATCGGACTTACGGAGTACCGGCAGACCGCTCCGTTTGATCCGGGTATGATGCCGCGGTTCCAACCCAGAACGTACCGTGCCATCGCAAAGAAACAGTACAACGGTTTTTCCAAGAGCCGCGAGAAGAGCTGACTTGTGCATGAAACACTACCTACTCCTTCTTCTCCTCCTGCACGATCTGTACCGAGTTGAGCATGTAGCGCATCACGCGCTCCATGGCGGCGTAATCGTCGTAGGAGGCGCAGAAGTGGAACACGTACAGCACCCGGCCGATGGGCTGGCCGATGATGAAGCCCTTGACCTCGGTCTCGCCGGAATAGGCGAGGTAGGTGTTGGAATACGCCTGCTTGCCCATGAAGGTATCCTCGGCGTTGAGGGTGCCCAGCTGGAAGGTGTTGGCGTCGTACTGCTTGCGGATCACGCGCACGAACTCGGTCAGCTCGTCCGTCACCACCGTGCCCTCCGGGGAGTGCACCAGCCGCTTGGCGGAGATGGCGACCCTGGCGGGAAAATCCCCGGGCTCCACCTGCTCCCGATAGCACACCGTGAATATGCCCGGGACATTCACCCAGTTCGAGGGAAAGTTGAAGGTCAGCTTCATGTCCGGGTCGCTGAGGGCGGTGTAGGACAGCGTGTTGGGGTCGATCACATTGCCGCCGGGCCGGGGCGTGGGCGTCTGTTCGGGGGATGATTCTGCGCCGTCCTGGGCCGTGTCCGTCGACGCATTGATCAGCGCGTCGATGCTGTAGTATTCCTCGTCGTCCTCATCGTCATCGTCGTCGTCATCGGGCATAGCGCCGTCGGCAGGCAGGGCGGGGGCAAGGGTGGGCATGTTGGCCAGGGCCTGGCTCTGGTCCTCTTCGCCGTGGCCGCCCTCGTCGGGCACCACAGTGACCTCGGGGTTGGCGGCAGGACCGCCCTGGCCCGTTTCGGGGCTGTCCGATGACGGTTTCCTGGAGCATCCTGCCAGCGCGCAGCCGCACAGGGCGCACACCAGGAGCGCGCACATTAGCTTCTTCAATTCCGTTTCCTCCGATGGACGGTTATTTCCGGGTATCGCCGTGCAGCGCGATCTGTTCGTTAAGCAGGTCGATGTCGCCGCAGCCGTGGCTGATCATCACGTCGCCCGCCTGCCAGTGGGCGCGCAGGTAGGCCTCGGCGTCGTCGAAGGTGGGCGTCAGCACGGCGTCCACGCCCCGCTGGCGCAGTGGACCGATCAGCATCTCCGACTTGATGTCCCCGGGATCAACCTCCCGCGCCCCCATGATGTCGGTGATCAGCACCCTGTCGGCCACGTCAAAGGTCTCCAGGAACTGGTTAAACAGCGTCTTCGTGCGGGAATAGGTGTGGGGCTGCCAGACGGACCACAGCGTCTTGTGGGGCTGCAGCGCGGCGATCTTCAGCGCGTTCTTGATCTCGGCGGGGTTGTGGCCGTAGTCGGTATAGCAGCGCACGCCGTCGGTGACGCTGGTGAGCTCGAAGCGCCGGTGCGCGCCGATGAAGCTGCCCAGGCCCTCCGCCACCTTTGCCATGTCCAGCCCCCGGATGTGGGCGGCGCAGATGACGGCCAGCGCGTCCAGCATGTTGGCCTCGCTGGGCACGTTCAGGTGGAAATCGCCCAGCGCCTCGCCGTTGAGCGTCGCGGTGAAGGCGGCGCAGCCGTGTTCGTCGTAGCGCAGGTTCGCGGGCCGCAGCATGCACTGCTCCCCCAGGCCGTAGGTCATGGAATGGCAAGCGGCGTTTTCACACACCCGCCTCGCCCGGAAGTCGTCTCCCCAGGCGATGCACCAGCCGTCCCCGGGCACCAGCGCCGCGAACCTCGCGAAGGCGTTTTCGATGTCGTCGATGTCCTTGTAGTAGTCCAGGTGATCCTCGTCCACGTTCAGGATCACGGCGATGGTGGGCTTGAAGTGCAGGAAGCTGGAATTGTATTCGCAGGCCTCGCAGATAAAATCGTGGTGTTCGCCGCCGGCCCGGGTGGAGCCGCCGATGAAGTCCAGCTCGCCGCCGATATGTATGGTCGGGTCGGCCCCGGCCTGCAAAAACGCCTGGGCCATCATCGACGTGGTGGTGGTCTTGCCATGGGTGCCGCTGACGGCCACCGCGAAGGGATAGCCCTCCATCAGCTGGCCGATCAGGTCGCAGCGCTCGATCTGGGGAATGCCCAGGCGCGCGGCTTCGACCCGCTCGGGGTTGTCCGCGCCGATGGCGGCGGAGTAGACGATCACGTCCGCGTCGAGCACGTTCGCCGTGTCGTGACCGATGTGCACCGGAATCCCAAGCGCCTCCAGGTGCTCGGTCTTGTGGGATTTGGTGTTGTTCGAGCCGGTGACGGTGTAGCCCTTCTGCTTCAGATAGCCGGCAAGGCCGGACATGGAGCTGCCGCCAATGCCGATGAAGTGGGCGCGGCCCCCTTTGAAATCGTATATATTTGCGGTCATCGAGATCCCTCCAATGCGGGGCTGCGCAATCGACCAGCCCCTGTATATTCATTATAAGGCAAATGTGAAGCGGCTGCAAGCGCAACCTGAAATTGAGGGGGAAATGAAGGTTAAAACTTGTAGCATTTGCCCGATTTTGCAGAAATCAGATGAAAAACTAACAAATCCGAATTATAATGAGAATAAATGAAAAAATATTCGGAATTGAGGCTTGGACGCATGGAGAAAATCAAACGCAACGAGCGCCTGGGCGCGCTCACCAGGATACTGATGGACACACCCAACCGCATCCATACGCTCAGCGAATTCTGCGAGCTCTTTGGGGCCGCGAAGTCAACCGTCAGCGAGGACATCGACCTGGTCAGCGCTTCCCTGGCCCGCTTTGACCTGGGCCGGGTGGAGACGGTGGCTGGCGCGGCGGGAGGGGTGCGCTACCGGGCGATCCCCAGCCCTGCCAGGGTGCGCCAGTCCTTGGATGAGGTGGCGCGGCGGCTGTCCGAGCCGGGAAGGATGCTTCCCGGCGGCTTTCTCTATACCTCGGATATCACCGCGGAGGGCACCATCGCCCAGCGGATGGGGGAGATTCTGGCCTCCCAATACTATGACAGCAAGCCCCACTTCGTGCTGACCATGGAGACCAAGGGCATTCCCATCGCGCTGATGACGGCGCGGATGCTGGATGTGCCGCTGGTCATCGCCCGAAGGGACAGCCGCGCCTACGAGGGCAGCGCCGTGAAGATCAACTACATCGCCGGCGGCAACGACCGCATCGAGACCATGGCCCTCACCCGGCGGGCGGTCAACCCCGGCCAGCGCGCGCTGATCGTGGACGATTTCATGAAGGGCGGCGGAACGCTCCAGGGCATGGTGGACCTGATGCGGGAATTCCAGGCCGAGGTGGTGGGCGTGTGCGTGATGATCGCCACCGCCAAGCCCGAGTCCAAGCGGGTGGAGAACGTGCGCTCCCTGCTGATCCTGGAGGGCTTCGACCCGGTCACCGGCTGCGCCAACATCCATCCGGCGGAGGAATACCGGTGAGGGGGAAGAGGGATTAGGGATTAGGGATTAGCGGCTGGCGCGAACCTTTCGGGGTCGCGCGAGTTCTAACGGCGGCGCCCGCACCGCCGTGCGGGTGACGGTGAAGTAAGCAACATATAGGATTATGGTACCCCCGCCGAATATCCGGGAGGATGTGCGGCGGGGGTATGCTTTGGCCGTGTTCAATGGCCTGTTGCCTTTGATAATCGGTCGGAATCATAGAATTGTGACATAATTGTCATTGCCTTTGGGCGAATTATCGTATATAATATTGATTTGAAAGAAGAATTGAGGGAGGTTATTACATGAGTAAAGTCGTTGTGGTGGATCATCCCCTTGTACAGCATAAATTGACCCTGATGCGCGATAAGGATTGCGGCAACAAGGATTTCCGGCAGCTGCTGGAGGAAATTTCGATGCTGATGGGCTATGAGGTCACCCGCGATCTTCCCATGGAGGAGATCGAGATCGAAACCCCCATTAAAAAGTGCAAGTCCAGGGTCATCGCCGGCAAGAAGCTGGGCATCGTGCCGATCCTGCGCGCCGGCCTGGGCATGGTGAACGGCATGCTGAACCTGGTGCCCACGGCCAAGGTGGGCCACATCGGCCTTTACCGCGACCCCGAGACCCATATGCCCGTGGAATACTACTGCAAGCTGCCCTACGACGTGGCCGAGCGCGACCTGATCGTGGTGGATCCGATGCTGGCCACCGGCGGCTCCTCCGTGGCGGCCATCGACTTCATCAAGCAGCGCGGTTGCAAATCCATCACGCTGATGTGCCTGGTGGGCTGCCCCGAGGGCGTCGCCGCCGTCCAGGAGGCCCACCCGGATGTGGACATCTACATCGCGGCCATCGACGAAAAGCTGAACGAGAACAAGTACATCGTTCCCGGCCTGGGCGACGCGGGCGATCGCCTGTTCGGCACGAAGTAATACTGATCTCAATCTAAACCGCAACCCTCTGCGGGCCTCTTTTCCGCCCTGCCGTTGCCTCGCTGCGGTCAACGATGCGCTGCATCGCCTCCCTCCGCTCCGCTTAGGCAGAACGAAAAATCTGCTCCGCATAGGTTTACTTTTAGATTGAGCTTAGTATAGCAGCATACCGATGATAATGACCCGCGCGCACAGGGCGTGATCCGTCACAGCGCGCGGGCCGATTTATGTATACGGAGGACACCATGACCCAATACGCGAATCCCTCCGCCGAGCTGCGGGCCAGGGTCGCCCTGGAAAAGCATCGCTTTCGCAACACCCACAGCCTGGGACAGAATTTCCTGCTGTCGGAGCGCCTGATTGACCAGCTGCTGGACGAGGCGGCCCTGTCCCCGGAGGACTGTGTGCTGGAGATCGGTCCCGGCGCGGGTCTGATGACAGCCCTGCTCTCCCGGCGATGCCATAAGGTGCTGGCCGTGGAGCTGGACAGGGGCCTGGAACCGGTGCTGAGCGATGTGCTCCAGGGCTGTGACAATGTCCGGGTCCACTTCGGCGACATCCTGAAGAGCGATGTGGCGGCGCTGACCCGGGAGGCCTTCGACGACGGCAAATACCGCGTGGTGGCAAACCTGCCCTATTACATCACCGCCGACATCCTGTTGAAGCTGACGGCCCTGCCCGAGCCGCCCCGGAGCATCTGCATCATGGTGCAGCGGGAGGCCGCCGAGCGCATCATGTCCGCCCCGGGCAGCAAGCAGTGGTGCGCCCTGGCCGCGGAGCTTCAGTATTACGGACAGCCGCGGGTGCTGGGCGAGGTGCCCGCGGAGGCCTTCGACCCGCCGCCCCACGTCACCAGCTGCTTCATACGCATCGACCGACACGAAGCGCCCATCGTCGCGCCGAAGGATGAACAGCTCTATCGCCGGCTGATCCGCGCCGCCTTTGCCATGCGGCGCAAGACCCTGGCGAACAACCTGAAGGCGGCCTTCGGGCTGGACCAGCAGGCGGCGAAGGCCGTGCTGGCGGCGGCGGGACTGGACGAGCGGGTGCGGGGGGAATCCCTGAGCCACGGCGAGCTGTGCCGGGTGGCCGACGCCCTCCATGAAGCCGGCAGATAATATCCCGGGATATATTGCATTCCGCCCTGGAATATGTTATGATATGATTAAAAAGGAGGCGGGCACTTGGAGAGAGAGCAGGAGTCGCGGGCCGAGCAGTTTCTGAAGCTCTATCGCAAGCTGGAGGGCCTTCTGGAAAAGCGCTACAGCGGCAAGCGGGTTTCGTCGGGCAGCGTTGTGATAGAGTACATGCATGATCCGGACAGCGTCCCCTGCAGGACGGATCTGGACATGTGCCGGGAGATCCGGAACCTGCTGGCCCACAATGACGACGTGGATGGCCAGTCGGTGGTGGAGCCGTCCCCGGGGGTGGTGGAGCTGCTGGGCAACATCGTGGATTACGTGCAGCGCCCCCGGCTGGCCGTGGATCACGGCACACCCCGGGAGAGGATACTGTTCGCCCACCCCAACGATCAGGTGCTGGACGTGATGCGCCACATGATGCGCATGGGCTATTCCCACGTGCCCGTGCGGGACAAGACGGGCCTGGTGGGTGTGCTCAGCGCCAGCGCCCTCATGAGCTACGTGTGCGAAAAGGGCTTTGACAGCCTGGATGACAAGCTGCGCGTCGGCGACCTGAAAAAGGCGCTGAGCGTGGACAGCGAGAGCGCGGACAAGTACCTTTTCTATGACGACACGGTCACGCTCACCACGGTGCGCATGGCCTTTGAAAAGCCACAGGCGCGCAACCGCCGCCTCGCGGTGGTGTTCATCACCGAGGACGGCGGCCAGCATTCCCAGGTGCTGGCGATGCTCACGCCCTGGGATGTGCTGAAGGACAAGCGTTAGGGGGAACCCGTATGGAACAGAAAACACCGGCGGTGGCCAAGGTCAAGATCGAAGTGCGGCCCATGAACGTCGGCATCAATTACGCCATGGAGGAGCTCCGGCGGGAGTATGCCCAGATCAAGGGCATCTATGAGGCGGCGATCCGCGAGATCAACGCAAGGCTACAGACGCTGGACAGCGAATTTTCCTTCAAATACATGCACAACCCGATCCACCACATGGAGAGCCGTGTCAAGACCCTGGGCAGCATCGTGCGCAAGCTGCACAGCCTGGGCTATCCCATCTCCATCTCCTGCGCGAAGAAGACGCTGCACGACATCGCGGGGGTTCGGGTGGTGTGCCGGTATGTGGACGACATCTACCGCATCGCCGACCTGCTGCTGGCCCAGGACGACATATCCCTGATCCTGGAAAAGAACTACATCAAGAATCCCAAGCCCAACGGCTATCGCAGCCTGCACATCGTGGTGGACGTGCCGGTGTACGTGTCCCAGGGCAAGCTGTACATTCCGGTGGAGATCCAGATCCGCACCGTCGCCATGGACTTCTGGGCCACGCTGGAGCACGGCATACGCTACAAGGCCCCCGCCGAGGTGCCCCAGTCCATCGTGGACCAGCTGCGCGCCTGCGCCGACGTGATCACCGAGACCGACTACAAGATGCAGGAGATCTTCAAGGCCCTGCAGAAGGTGAACGACAAGGCCGACGAAACCCCGGAGAGCATCGTCGAGGCCGAGGAGGACGGGAAGGGACGAGGAAAATAAAAAAACGGGTGCGAGTCAAACTCGCACCCGTTGCGTTTAATTTCTCCGCTTACAGCTGGGGGCCGGCGGCGACCAAGGCCTTGCCCGCCGCGTTGCTCTCGTACTTGACGAAGTTCTTGATGAAGCGGCCGGCCAGATCCTTGGCCTTGGCGTCCCACTCGGAAGCGTCCTTGTAGGTGTCGCGGGGATCCAGGATGCCGGTGTCAACGCCTTCCAGCTCGGTGGGCACTTCGAAGTTGAAGAAGGGGATCTTCTTGGTGGGCGCCTTGAGTATCGCGCCGCCCAGGATGGCGTCGATGATGCCGCGGGTATCCTTGATGGAGATGCGCTTGCCGGTGCCGTTCCAGCCGGTGTTCACCAGGTAGGCCTTCGCGCCGGACATCTCCATGCGCTTCACCAGCTCCTCGGCGTACTTGGTGGGATGCAGCTCCAGGAAGGCCTGGCCGAAGCAGGCGGAGAAGGTGGGGGTGGGCTCGGTGATGCCGCGTTCGGTGCCGGCCAGCTTGGCGGTGAAGCCGGACAGGAAGTAGTACTTGGTCTGCTCGGGGGTCAGGATGCTGACCGGGGGCAGCACGCCGAAGGCGTCCGCGCTCAGGAAGATGACGTTCTGGGCCGCGGGGCCGGAGGACACGGGCCGCACGTTCTTGACGATCTTCTCGATGTGCTCGATGGGATAGGACACGCGGGTGTTCTCGGTGACGGACTTGTCGGCGAAGTCGATCTTGCCGTCCTTGTCCACGGTCACGTTCTCCAGCAGGGCGTTGCGCTTGATGGCGTTGTAGATGTCGGGCTCGGATTCCTTGTCCAGGTTGATGACCTTGGCATAGCAGCCGCCCTCGAAGTTGAACACGCCGTTGTCGTCCCAGCCGTGCTCGTCGTCGCCGATCAGCAGGCGCTTGGGGTCGGTGGACAGGGTGGTCTTGCCGGTGCCGGACAGGCCGAAGAAGATGGCGGTGTTCTCGCCGTTCATGTCGGTGTTGGCGGAGCAG
>JAFWEL010000193.1 GCA_017512905.1 Clostridia bacterium | reverse complement strand
TTGCAGATTTGCCGCCCGGAAATCGCTTGCGACGCGAAGCTAGTCCTTTAGGACGATTTCAGGCAAATCTGAGGAGGATGTATTGAAGGGGGACCTGTCCCCCTTCAAACGGGCGCAAGCCCGCGACAAATCAGAATTTACACCGGCTGCACCAGCACGGCGAAGAGCCAGAAGGCGGCGGCGCACAGCAGCGCCATCAGGGCCAGCAGCAGGCTGCCGAATATGCGCCAGGCGCGAAAGCCAGGGGTCCGGGCGGCCCCGGCCTCGGCCTCGAAGGCGCGGTACACCTGGCCGGGCTGGGGCATGTTGGGTCCGCTCTGCCCCAGCAGCCGCTTGGCCGTTCGGGCGATCAGCGCCTCGGACCTGGCGCGGTCCTGCCCCGACATACGGCGGCGGCAGCGGGCCTCAAAGCGGTTCAGCTCGGCGCGCACCTGGCCGCGGGTCAGCCCGGTCAGCCGGCAGATGGCCCGGGAGGACAGCGCGCAGCCGTGGCGCAGCATCACCAGACGCTGGGTGTGGACCGGCTCCTGGCTCAGCTGGGCCGCGACGGGGTCGTCGTCCCGAAGTCGGCCGGCCCCGGGCCAGGTGAATTCCGCCGCCTGTCCCTCGTCGGACAGGGCCGCGCTGAAGGCCTCCCGGCGCAGGGCGCTGCGCAGGCGCTCCCGGAACCCCATGCCCCCCGAGGCGTTTTGCAGCCACACGTCCAGTATGGCGCTGCGCAGGGCGTACTCCGCCAGGTCGTAGTTGCCGCACATCACATGGGCGGCGTTGAACAGCTCGGCGCACATCGGCTGTACGCTCTTGAACCAGCCGCGAAGCGCTTCAGAGGTGTGCTGCATGAATTGTTCCTTTCTGTTTTACAGCCCCGCAATCCGGTCGTTCAGGGGCTTGATCCGGCCGTAGATGTCGGACCAGATGCCATAGACCTTGGCGTAGGCCTCCTGCCACTGGGGGTTCACCGGGTGGGTGGAGCGGGCGGAGACCATGCCGGCGGCGTCGCTGTAGCTGCCAAACAGGCCCACGCCCACGCCGGCGGCGATGGCCGCGCCCAGGGACGTGGTCTCGCCCGGGGAGCGGTGCACCTGGGTGGTCAGGCCGAATATGGCGGCGATCATGTCGGGCCACAGGCCGCTGCGGGCCCCGCCGCCGGTGAGCATCAGCGAGCGCACCGGCGCGTCGCACTCGGCCATCACCTCGGCGCAGCTGTTCAGCGCGAAGGCGATGCCCTCGTAGATGGCCCGGGCGATGTGGCGCTGGTCGTGGTACAGGGAAAAGCCCATCAGGCAGCCCCGGGTGTTGGGGTCCCAATAGGGGGTGCGCCAGCCCATCAGCGTGGGCAGGAACAGCACGCCCTCAGCGCCGGGGGCGATCTGCCGGGCCATGTTCTCTACGATAGATATGTCGGCGGAATGGCCCTGGCCGCCCAGTAAATTCCTGAGGCCCCAGTCGAAGGCCGCCGCGCCGCACTGCACCGTGCCGCAGACGTGGTAATCCTCGCCGTCCATGTCCAGCCAGTTGAAGATCCGGGCCTTTTCATCCAGCAGCGGGTGGTCCAGCAGCTGGGCCACCCAGGCGCTGGAACCGATGTAGCAGTAGGCGCTGCCGGGCTCGCTGACGCCGGAGCCGCGGGTGGTGCAGGCGCCGTCGCCGCCGCCGATGGCCACCGGGGTTCCGGGCAGCAGCCCGCACCGGCGGTAGATGTCCCGGGTGATCTTCCCCCGCACGTCGTGCCCCTTCAGTATGGCGGGCATGCGGTCCACGTCCAGGCCCAGCTCTGCCAGCAGGTCCCCGGCCCACCGGCGCTTGTTGATGTCCAGGGCGATGGTCAGCGAGGCGTCGGAATAGTCGGTGTAGCCCATGCGGCCGGTCAGGCTGCCGTACAGGTAGTCCTTGATGTTCATGAACCACCGGGCGTTGCGGTAGACCTCCGGCTCGTGCTCCTTCAGCCACAGGACCTTTGGCAGCGTGTAGTGGGTGTCCGCCCGGTTGCCGGTCAGGCGGTAGAACTCGTCGAAGGGCACCACCTCGAGGATGCGCCGCACCTGGGCCTCGGTGCGGCTGTCGGAGTGGATGATGTTGGGGTACAGCGCCCTGCCCTCCCCGTCCACCGGGATGCAGCCGTTCATGGTGCCCGACAGGCCCACGCAGGCGATGCGCTGGGCGTTGACCTGCAACAGCAGCTCCCGGATGCCGTCCAGCATGGCCTCCAGGATCACGTCCGGGTCCTGCTCGGCCCAGTTGGGATGGGGGTATTGGGTGGGATAGCCCCGCCGCACCGCGAACAGGGCCTCACCCTTCACGTTGAACAGGGTACACTTGCAACCGGTGGTGCCGGTGTCACAGGTCAGTATCAGGTCTTTTTCCACGGAATCAGCGCCTCCTTCGTCTCGAATGTGTGACGCCCTCGCTTCGCTGCAGCAGCACCTGGCCCGCCGCCGCGCCCACCAGCGACATAAACGCGGTCAGCAGCGCCGGCCCGGGGGGCGGGGCGTAGCCCCACACCAGCAGATTGGCCCCGTACAGGGTCGGCGCGGGAACGATCCAGGCCAGGTAGTTGTTCAACCCCCGCCGCACCGCCTGGCAGGACGTGGCCAGCCCCGCCAGGGGCACCGCGACCCACAGCATCAGCGCCCGGGGCAGCGCCCCGGCCCCCTCCGCCAGCGCCGCCAGCAGGCATACCGCCGCCATCTCAATCCATTGAAGGGCCAGGGCCCGAAGCCATTTGTGTTTCATGGCATTATTATACTCTGCCTGTGGCTGTACAGTCAAATAAAATCTGATTTATCGCGGGCTTGCGCCCGTTTGAAGGGGGACAGGTCCCCCTTCAATACATCCTCCTCAGATTTGCCTGAAATCGTCCTAAAGGACTAGCTTCGCGTCGCAAGCGATTTCCGGGCGGCAAATCTGCAAGGAAGC
>JAFWEL010000040.1 GCA_017512905.1 Clostridia bacterium | reverse complement strand
CCGTCGAATTATCCGCTTCATGTCGCTCACCTCATCGCTTATATTCGACGTTACCTCACCGAAATCCTTTTGGTTCTATCTGACTAACTGCATATTCCCTCGCTCTTTTTCGAGGTTTATGCTTTTGGAAACACACTCTAACCACTAAATACTAAATACTCATTTCCCTATCAGGGAAACATCCACCGCTTCCCCCGCGTTGGCCCGCTTCATCGCCTCCGCCAGCGTCAGCTTCGCGCCGGGGTTGGGGTTGCCGCCGGTGGGCAGCACCACCTTGGGGGCGGGCTTGCCGGGGTTCGGGTTGGGGGCGGCGGGGGTGAAGTACTCCTCGTACTGTTCACGGATGCCCGCCAGCTGCTCCTGGAGGGACTTCGCGCCCTCCCCGCGGTCCACCAGGCCGTAGACCGTCTCGAAGAACTTGGGCTTGACGCCCTCGAAGTCCTTGGAGGTGCGCGCCGCCTGCATGGCCTTGTAGGCGTCAAACTGACCCTGCAATGCCTTGTAGTCGTCGCTCTCCTTCGGATCGGGGGTGGTCAGTCCCTTCTCCCATTCGGCCCTGGCCTGTTCCAGCGCCGTCTCCTGGGCCTGCTTCGCCGCCGCCTTGGCGATGTAGCCGTCGTCCAGCGCCCGGCCGTACAGCGCGAAAACCTGCTCGGTTTTCTGCTCGGCGGTCAGCTGCTCGTTCGCCAGGATGTCGTTCAGCGCCTTCCGGGTGAAAATGTTCGCCATATACTCCTCCTTTTTACGGTCAGTGAAGAGGTTGACCGTCCGCGTGTTTTTCGTCCCGCCGGACGTGGTCTATTTGGCCGAAGGGCCAAATGGTATGAAAAAAGCAACTGTACGGAAATCCCGTATAGTTGCCTTAATCAGCAGTCAAATCAGGCAGGAATCACCCGGTTCTCGAACTTCTTGTAGGCATCCAGATACCATTCCTGCTTGTCGCCGTTATAGGTCAGCTCGTAATACATACCGTCCAGCAGCGTGCTGGAGATCAGGTACTTCCAGTTCTGAAGCGCCTTGGCCTTCCAAACCACATAGACCTCAAAATTGAAATTCAACGCAGCCAGTTCGTCAGATTTGTCCAAATGCTCCCAGATGTAATCGCGCACGATCTTCAATGCCTTGTCATCCATAAGCGTTTCCTCCCATCAAAAAACCGCCCGTAGGCGGTTTAGCTGTCAATTCGCTATATATTTTGCTGTGTGTTCGGTATGACGAATAACGAGTTCTCCGTTGTTTCCCTCCATAATCAAAACCGGCACCGGTTGTGTCGCAAGATCATTCCGCAAGCCATCGGGTTTTACGCCTGTCGGAGCGAGAAAAGCAGCCGCATCGTCAAACACGTCATAGATCTGGCAGCCTAATTTAGCTATGGATAAACCGTTTGCCTGACAATATGGCGTGACAGCTTGCAACGCAATCGTCTTTTCCACGCCCTCAATACCTCTGGGACGATGTACTCGCACAGTCGGTTTACTCATCTAAGTCACCTCCGGAAATTGCGTATTTACCGCTCGCATCAAGGATTACACTGTATCTTTGTCCGAACGCTCTTAGAACAGCGTAATCACCCGGCGAAGGCATTTTCACGTTAATACCATCATCTGGATGGGTATGACCGCTCCAACGCCAGCCGTTCTTGGACATTTGTCGTGCCATTTCGACATCAATATTTGTCAGATGATCGTTTCCCCGCACAACCATCCGCTCACCCCTACGGGTGAACAGCGCAAATTCATCGCCGGTTTATGCTGTCAAAGCGGAGATATCCCGAAGATTGACATCCTGCTTTCGTACCGTCGCCCTGCTGTCATAGGAAGGCAGTTGGTCCATCAAGCGCTGCTGACGATTGTTCAGCGGACGATCAAAATGCGTCATGGCGTTGGGATTTCCCTTGCCCGTGTTTCGCTGCTCTATCGGGCTTTGTACAACATCCATGCGCTTTTCACCCCGCATAGCTATTGTACCACTCCCGCTGCCATCCGTCAACGCCTTTTCCGCAGACGTCTGAGGCTTCAGCGGGTTGCCGACCTGCGGCCCTTACTCTCGCTCCCGTCTCCTCCTTCTCCCGGTCTCCTTCTCAAACCGATCCAGCTTTTCATCCGCCCGCTTCAGCTTCTCCTGCGCGGCCTTCAAAGTCTGCTCGTCCGCCCTCTGGGCCTTCGCGCTCTCGTACTCCAGCCGCGCCTTCCGGAACTCCCGCTCCAGCCTGCGCTGCTTCTAGCTGAGCGCGTAGGTCTCGGCGTTCTCCTGCTCATTTTGCATGAGCGCCGGCACCTTCGTCGCCCCTGGTATGAACAGCATCGGGTGATGACCGCAATTTATCCCAAACAGCCCTGCCGGCTCGCCATAGGTCGTCTCACTCTGGGCGTAGACGTGCACCGGGCTCCCGTCGCCGTCGGTCACGTCCCGCGCCTCGTCCTTCCGGCTGATCACCTTGCACTGCCACGGATAGCACAGCGGCCGCGCCCCTGGGTGCTGCGACACCAGATACAGGTCGTTCGCGAACTCCTCATTCCGCTCCCAGAACGCCGCCCGGCTGACATTGTGATAGGTGCTGCGCATCGTCATGGCGACATAGGTGTCCGGCTTCCAGTGCCGCCCGCCGCCGTCCACGAACCCGGTCAGCCCCTCCTCCAGCAGCTTGTTCGTCGCCAGCTTCAGGGCACTGTTGAAACTCTCCACCCCCGCCTCCCAAGGGATGCGGGAAACAGTCCAGTGGACTGTTTCCTCGTAAGCACCTCGCCGGTGGCGGCGTTGATCGTCCCCCGGGCGTTCAGCAGTCGGTTCGTGATATCGGCCACCATCCCCCGATAGGCCTCCGCAGTGCTCTCCAGCATCCGGAAATTGACCAGGTTCAACCCGTCCAAACTCTGCCCGTGGTACAGGGTGAACGCCTGCATGGCCCGCGGATCCGGCGCAGCCGGCAGCATCCCGCCACCTATCAGCCCCTCCTCCGCCGCCTTTCGCAGCGGCTCCTCGATATCCGACAGCGCGTCCATGATGGCTTGCTCCAGCCCATCGGCCAGCTCCACCGGCACGTTCCCCAGCATCCGCCGGATGATCTCCACGTTCTCCCGGTTGACCTGCCCAAGCTCCGCCAGCTTCCGCGCCTGCCACTGGAACGCGCCTCCGGGCTCCTCGCCGGGCTGGAGGTACTTGAAATGGCGGGCCAGGTTCACCAGCAGCCGGTCCACGCAGTCGGCGTAAGTGTTGCCGATGGCGTCGCCCAGGCGGTCCAGGTCGTCAAAGCGGGGCATGGGCGATCACCTCCAGAAATCGACAGGGTGGAACGAGGGGACGGTTCCTCATTCCATTTTTAGACTGAAGGTGGAATAAGGAACCGTCCCTTTATTCCATCCTAAAAAACTCCCCGTCCTCTTCCACCGTCTTGCCCTCGCCCCGGATCTTCGCCACCGCCGCCTCGGCCTGGGCCTCGCTTTCCCCGAGGTACCACTGCCGCAGCTCGGCCTTGCTCATGATGCCGGAATTGACCAGCAGTAACCGCTGCTGCAGCTGCGCGTCCACATCGGTGAGAATGGAATCGTCCCACTCGAAGGACGCCGCCCACTCCCCTTCCGGCACCAGCCCGTACAGCGTCGCATAAACGTCCATCGCCCGCAGCACGTCCCGCAGGCACTTCTCCAGCGCCTTCTGGTTGTCGGCGACGGTGGCGTAGCTCCTCTGCTTGACGATCCGCAGCTCGGTCGCTGTTCTCGCATCCACATTCGCGTCCGAGAACGTCCCCCGGCTCAGCCCGCACAGGTCTTCAAACCGGATCAGCAGCTGGTTCAGTCCGTTCACCAGGCTCACGTCCCGCAGCGTCGGCGCGAAGACCTCATAGGTCGCGTCGGCCCCGGTGTCCATCGCCCGGAACAGCCGCTCGTTCAGCCTGGGCAGCTTGTGCCCCTTGCCGTCGCTCTTCTCATACAGCGCGGTGGGGTCCACGTCCACGGCCAGCTCGCCGCCCTCGAACTCCCACAGCAGCCGGGAGTATTGCAGGTCGATCTCCCGCGCCACGTCCACCGCCTTGGCGAACACGCTCGCCCCCAGGGCGCAGTCCGCGTCCACGGTATTCGCCGCCGCCACCTTGTACCAGCCGAACAGCATCCCGCCGGCCCCGGTCACGGTCACCTCCGGCTCCAGCGCCGCCCAGCGCTCCACCGAGGTCAGCGGCACCTCGGTGCCTAGGCTGTCCTCGTGGGTGGCCTTGAACGCCCGCTGGGTGATGGTCACGTCCTCGCCGTTGAGCGTGTGCCGCTCCAACCTCGTATAGATGGCCTCCCCGTCCCGGAACACGTCCGGGATGATGACGTCCGAGAGGTTCCCCGCCCCGTCAAATGCCAGCGGGTACAGGCTCCAGTCCGGCGCGAAGTCGAAGTAGATCCGCCCCGCCACCGGATCCGGGCAGGGCTTCACGATCATGCCGCCCGCCGCGCAGCCCACCTCCAGCTTCAGCCGGAGCACGGCCAGCAGCCCCTCGAAGGTCTCCTTCAAAAATTCAGAGCGCTCATTCGTCACAGCCCTGCCCTCGGCGTCCTCGCTGCCGGCGTCCACGGTGGCCTTCATCTCCAGCACCACCTGCCGGGCGATCTCGCTGGCGGCCATGGCGCACAGGTTCAGGCTCTTCACCTTCCCCGGCTCCTTCCACGGCGCCCGGTCGTGGTACAGCTCGCACCACAGGCTCAGCGCCCGCACCATCTCCGGGACGAGCGGCGTCTTGATCTGCTCCGCTGCGGCGATGTCTTTGTACGGAATCAAACGGCTTCTCACCCTTTCGATCAGGTTCTTGATCAGCGTAATCAGGTTCACGGGCTCCCCACCCCTTTATAAATCCCCCACGGCCTGCCAGGCGACGTGGATCTTCGGCCCCTGGATGGCGATCCAGTCCACCATTTCCTCGTTGTTCGCCCATGGTCCATTCACCTTGAACGAGGAATCCGCCAGGCCGGACTCGTCAAAGAAGGCGTGGACGATCTCATGCCGCAAGGTCTGCTTCATGCTGGCGTCGACGTATTCCTCCGACTCCTTTTCCCACTCAGGCCAGGTGCGCATATCGCAGAGCACCAGCTGCTTGAGCAGGCCGTCACAGTAGCCGTCGATGCTCCGGTCCTTGAACCGCTCGTCCTCGTCGTACTTCCGAATCAGAATCGTGTATTCCGTTCCAAGAATATTCACCTTGTTATCCATGTCTCTGCCCTTTCCCCGTGGAATGAGGGGACGGTTCCTCATTCCATCACAATCCCTTTCGTCTCCAGATCGACTCCGTCGCGTACCGCACGGCGTCAATCGCGTGGTCATTCCCGTCCGGGTAGCTGTTCAGTATCTCCCCGTCCTTGTTGCGCTCGTACTCGTAAGCGCTGAACTCCTTCGCGGCATTCGGGCACCGCGCTGGGTCGATGACGATCTTCTTCAACCCCTGCAGCCACTTGAACCCATACCGCCGGGAATCCGGCCCCTTGATGGCCCCGCGGCACATGCTCCCGTAGGCTCGGTAATCCTGAATCGACTTCTCTTCTGCGCTGTCGGCGGTGATCAGGTCGAAGTCCCTGACGCCCTTCTGCTCCTTCAGCGCCGCCCAGGTCTGGGCGTTGCTCTGCTTATTCGCCCAATATTCGTCGATGAGATACAGCACCCGCCGCGCCGGGTCCCAGTGCACCTTGATCCACTGGAAGGGATCCGGGTACCATCCCCAGTCAATCCCCATCAGGATGCGGTCAAAGCCGGCCAGCTCCCCGTCGTCAATCGCCCTGATCTCCAGGTTGTCGAACACCTCGCCGCCGCTGCCGGTGGCCTCGCCCAGGTAGTCGTGGCGGTAGGCCCGCTCGTCGGTATCCCGCACGTGCTCCGCCTCGGCGATGAACTGCGGCCCCAGCCACTCCTCTGGCGCTTCCAGGTAGGTGGAATGATGCCGCAGCCGGTCCGCCCGATCTTCCAGCGCGTCCTTGTTCACCCAGCTGTCCCGGGTGATGGGCGGGTTGTAGGTCTCAAAATTCCAGAACACAGCCCCGCCGCGCATCGTCGACTGGAGGATGTTCCGGATCTCCGCCCGCCCCGCGAACTGGTCCAGCTCCTCGAAGTGGGTCACGGCGATGTACCCGAACGGCGCCTTGATGGACTTGATCTTCATGGGATCGTCCGCGCCCCGGAACATAATCCGCTGCCCGGTGGGCTTGTAGATCAGCTCCATGGGACTGACCTTCGCCGTCCACTTCTCCGCCATCCCCAGCTCCCCGATGGCCCAGACGTACTGGGCGAACACCGAATCGCGCAGGGTGTTGCCAACCTTGCGGAGGACCAGGGCATGGGCCTCCGGATGCAGCACCAGGAGAAGGGGTACCAGCAGCGACACGGTGGAGCTCTTCAGCGACCCGCGCCCGCCGGAAAAATTAAAGTGTGTGTGCCCGTGGTCGAACACGTCCCGGGCCACGGGATACCACGCCGGCCCCAACAACTTCGAAAGTCTGATCTCACTCATATCCCATCCCTCCGGCAGATGCCCGCCTCACACATCGATAACTACCCGCCGTGCCTCCCTGTCGTCTTCGTCCGCGGGCAGATCCCCCACCAGTTCCTTGTACGCCGCAGTAAGGTCCCGCAGCTTCATCAGCTTCACCGCCCCGTCCTCCGCCGTGGTCTTGACCTCCGTGGCATCGCAGGGAATGGATTTCGCTGCCCGCTCCAGCATCTGCAGCAACGCCCTGCGCGTCCGCCGCGCCACCTTCACCTCGTCCCCGCTGCTACCCCGGGCATACTGCGTCTGTTTCCGTTCACCTGAATCCCCTGCCCGTGCCTCTTCCTTCTTCAGGGCGACCCAGCCCTCTTCCTTTGATCGCCTGCTGACCTCGTTCTGCTTCAAGCCGTGCTTTTGTGCCAGTTCTTTCAGTGTTATTCCCCCGGCCAGATACTCCGCCCGCGCAGCCTCCCAGTCAACGCTCCCGTCTCCGATGTCAATCGCCTCCTTCCGATCACGCCCGTCCCGCCCACCGCTCCTTAATCGTTTGTAATAAAAAAGCGGCCGGTTCCAAGCCGTCCGCCGTTTCAAATATTCAATACGTCCTGCTATAATAATATCACGCTAAAAGTGTTTTTTCGTGTCGTCTTTTCCCTCGGTTTCAAATCTTAACCTCTCGTTCCCTCAGCGCTTTCAGCGCCTTCCCATGTACATGCTTCACCCAGTCCTGGGAATATTTCATGCGAACAGCGATCTCCTTCCACCCCAAACCATTCAGGTAGCGATAGCGCAGCACATCCCGCTGCCCCGTGTCCTCCAGGGCATCGATGAGCCGCATCGCCTCCAGCTCATATTTCGCCGCAGCGTCAATCCGCCGATCCAACTCCTGCTGCAGCTGCACGATCGCCTCCGTCTCACCACCGCTGTGCAACTGCCCCGCCTGCCCGTACCATCTTCGCCGTTCCATCAGCGCGCCCACCCGCGCCTTCAACCGCCGCACCTCCAACAGGTATTCCCTGGCCTCCATGCGCATCGCTCCGTTCATATTGTCCAATAGTCTGTACAATTTGATTATACTCCACCTCCATTCCTCTGTCAACCCCTCCTTGACAATTTGTCCAGACTATTGTACAATTCCATAGCAAAGGAGGTCACACCCATGTTGATTCCAAACCTTTCTGTGCTGCTGGCTGAGCGACGGCTGACCGTATCCCGCCTTGCCCAAGACACCGGTATCTCCCGTACCACGCTGACAGCACTGACCACCCGAAGCGCCAAGGGTATCCAGTTTGACACGATGAACCGGCTTTGCGGCTACTTGAAGGTCACGCCGGACGCCCTGTTCATCTATCGCCCCTTTGACCTCGACGTGTCCTGCGGCGGCCTGCCGGGTCGCTCGACGGTGTTGTTCACCGTCACCGACGCCGCCGGCGCTGCTCAGCGCGTCGGTATGACCTGCTACGCCGATCTCCTGCGCGATATCTCAGGCGCTCTCGTCGCCCTTCGGGTGCGCCTGACTATGCCCGACACCCCAGAAGCTACGCGACTGTCAGCACTGCTGCAGAACCTGCCAGCCTCAGTGCTGGCCGACTTGGAGCGGGACATTCTCACTGCCTTCGACCGCCACATCGACCCCGCCCTCGTCCCCCGTGACTACACTCCCGACCTGCGCTGGCCGTGGCAAACGCCCTTCTGATACTGCTTTCGACTCAAGTCAGCGATTGTGGGCATCTTTTTCGCCCTGGCTGCATCAGGCTCTCCGTTGACCTGCCGCCACCAAGACTGCAAGGCCGTTCCCTACCAGAACGATAGATTTGCTCCGAAGTTTTCGCAGCTTCATCCTGATAACAGTATGAGCCGCTCAGGAAACTGAACGATAAATACGCCCCCTCCTGATTCGACTGTCATCAACTCCCGCCTCGCGCCCCATACCCCATCATTCCAAAAAAACATGCCGGCAAAGCCGACATGTTTTTCAATATCTGGATAAATTTCAGTTTTCAGGCACCAGCAGGCCGTAGGTCCCGTCGTTGCGGCGATAAAGTACGCACATAGAATTGGTCTCGGCGTTCATGAACAGGAAGAAGTTGTGGCCCAGTAGCTCCATCTGGGTAATAGCGTCATCCACATCCATGGGCTTCACGCTGAACTTCTTCAAGCGCACGACGTCGTAGTTGGCCTCCTGGTATACGGGCTCCTCCATCTTCTCCTCGGGAAGCTCGGGCTTGGGATCGCGAAGGTGCTTGCCCATCTTGGTGCGATAGCGGCGAATCTGGCTCTCCAGCTTGTCCACGGCGCGATCGATAGACAGATACATGTCGTTGGAATTCTCCTCGGCGCGCAGGATCAGCCCGTCAACGCTCACCGTGATTTCGCAGATATTCCGTCCCCCGCGCTGCTGGCGGAAACGGATGACGGCGTCGGCCTCTTTATTAAAATACCGGTCCAGCTTACTCAGCTTCTTTTCAGCCCTCGCCTTCAGGCTGTCGGAGACAACTTCCTTGCCCACAAAGACACACTTCATGTACATCTCTCCTTTATCTTTTTTATGGCGCTGGGCGGCGCTGTCACGCCAGTCAACCCACTTTTAACGCCCTGATAATAATATTCTGCATGGTTTGCGTTTTTCCTGCATGGCCGTCAATTATTTTTTAACCTGTCCTGTGAAATCCGACAGCGGGGTGACGGAGGCCAGCAGGGTCACTCCTTCGGCGGAATCCCGTGGCGAAACATAGACGTACAGCACGTAATCCGGATATACAGGATGAAAGAAGGCCACGCCGCGATAGTCGTCCTCAGGCCGTTCAAAGCGGATCGCGGGAATGCCGTTCAGCCACCCCGCCGCCACATCCGAATAGCCGGTACGCCGGAAATCCCGGGCCAGCGCCTCCACCGTGTCAAGACCTCCTGCGCTCATGTAGCCCACGGCAATGCCCATCGTCCCGTCGCCACTGCCCGCCCGGTAAAAAAGGCCCGCCTCCGCCTGCGCGTAGGTGACGTCAATGGCTGACCACCCCAGGGGCAGGTACAGCTCAAAGCCATCCTCAAAAGGCTGCCATACCCCCTCGTAGGGTGCGTCCGTCTCGCTGAAGGCCGGCGCTTCTGTGGCCGCAGCCTCAACAGCAGCCGTCCCCTCCGCCCGGGTCGACGCCGCGCCGGACAGCGTCCATACCACCGCCAGAACCGCGGCCAACAACAGCTTCCTCATATCCATCAATCCCCCATTGTTTCCCGGTATCATTCGCCCCCTATTATACCACACTTTTTCACTTCAGAACAGATACAGGGTCAATTCACGCATAGGTTCTGTTTTTTTACGCTTTCCCCTGTCCCACGACCTCCCGGTTGATCATCCCGCCGAACACGGTCATGAATATGATCTTCATATCCAATCCAAAGGACCAGTTTTCGATGTACCAGATGTCGTGCTCGATGCGCTTGGGGATGCTGGTGTCACCGCGATAGCCGTTCACCTGCGCCCAGCCGGTGATACCCGGGCGCACCTGGTTCTTAACCATATACAGCGGCACCGTCTCCCGGAACTGCTCCACGAAGAACGGAATCTCCGGCCGCGGCCCGATCAGGCTCATGTCGCCCCCCAGCACGTTGAACAGCTGGGGCAGCTCGTCCAGGCTGAACTTGCGCAAAATCGATCCGACAGCAGTGCGCCTGCTGTCCTCGTCCTTCGACCAGGCCGTGTCCTGGGCGTCGTTCACCTTCATGCTGCGGAACTTCAGCATCGTGAAATGCTTCTTGTTCAGCCCCACCCGCTCCTGCTTGAACAGCACCGGCCCCGGGCTGGACAGCTTGAT
>JAFWEL010000039.1 GCA_017512905.1 Clostridia bacterium | reverse complement strand
GCCTGTCGACCAGAGCAAAAAAGGCTTCCTTGCAGATTTGCCGCCCGGAAATCGCCTGCGATTTCAGGCAAATCTGAGGAGGATGTATTGAAGGGGGACCTGTCCCCCTTCAAACGGGCGCAAGCCCGCGACAAATCAGAACTTATCACTTCCAAGGAGGCCATCATGGATCACATCACCAGCGCGAAAAATCCCGTCGTCAAGGAGCTGCGCGGGCTGCGGGACCACAAGGGGCGGGAGGCCGCGGGGCGGTTTCTCGTCGAGGGGGAGGTCATGCTCCGGGAGGCGCTGAAGTGCGGCCTGAGACCGCGGGACGTGTTGGCGGAGGAGGGCTGCATTCCGCTGGCCGGGGAGCTGGAGGCCGCGGGGGCGCGGTGCTTCGTCGTTCCCCGGAGCTTGTTGGAGGCGGTGACCGACACCCGCACGCCCCAGGGGGTGTGCGCGTCCTTCGACCTGCCGGAGCCGCTGCCGCCGGACCGGCTGCCCGACCGCGTGGTGGCGCTGGACGGCGTGCAGGACCCGGGCAACGTGGGCACGATCTGGCGCACTGCCGACGCCGCGGGCTTCCAGGGGCTGCTGCTGGGCGCGGGCTGCGCCGATCCGCTCTCCCCGAAGGTACAGCGCTCGGCCATGGGCTCGGGCTTCCGGCTGCCCTTCACCCAGACCGGCGACCTGCCCGGGGCCTTGAAGGGGCTGCGGGAGAGGGGATGGACGGTGATCGCCTCCGACCTGCGTGGCGATGACTTCTACCGCCATCCCGACCCCGGCGGTAAATTCATACTCGTCATCGGCAGCGAGGCCCACGGCATCTCTGCCGCCACCCGCGCCGCCGCCGACCTGCTCGTAAAGCTGCCCATGCGGGGCGGCGCGGAGTCCCTGAACGCCGCCGTGGCCGCGGGGATCATGATGTATGAATTGATGAGGCATATCGGTACAGTCAGGTAATGGAGGAGGTTCACCATGCAATACGGCCTGATCGGCGCAAAGCTGGGGCACAGCTATTCCGTGGCCATTCACGCCCGGCTGGGCGACTATGACTACCGGCTCCGGGAGCTGACGGAGGCGGCGTTCATCGACCTGCTCTCCCGCCGGGATTTCAAGGGGATCAACGTCACCATTCCCTACAAGGTGCTGGCCTGCGGGCGCTGCGACGTGCTGTCGGACACCGCCCGGGAGGTGGGCTGCGTGAACACCGTTGTCACGCGCCCCGACGGCAGCCTGTATGGCCACAACACCGACATCGGCGGCTTCATCGCCCTCTCCCGCCACGCGGGGGTGGCCATTGCCGGGAAAAAGGCGGTGATCCTGGGCAGCGGCGGCACGTCGCTGACGGCCCGGGCGGCCTGCCGTCGGCTGGGGGCCCGGGAGATCGTGGTCGTCTCCCGGAGGGGACCGGTGGATTACGCCGCCCTGTACCGCGACCACGCCGACGCCGAGGTGCTCATCAACACCACTCCGGTGGGCATGTACCCCAACAACGGGGAAGCGGCGGCGGACATCGCCCGCCTGCCGAAGCTGGAGGGCGTGCTGGACGTGATCTACAACCCGGACAAAACCGCCCTGGTGCTGGACGCCGAGGCCCGGGGCATTCCCGCCGAGGGCGGCCTGTACATGCTGGTGGGCCAGGCCCGGGAGGCCGCAGAGCTGTTCACCGGCCACGCCATCCCCGAATCGGAGACGGCGCGCATCTACCATGAATTGCGCCGCGGGGCCCTGAACCTGATCCTGATCGGCATGCCCGGCAGCGGCAAGAGCCGCATCGGCAGGGCAGTGGCCCAGCGGATGAACCGGCCCTTTGTGGACCTGGATGACGAGATCGTCAGGCGGGCGGGCAGGACCATTCCCGAAATCTTCGCCGATGACGGCGAAGGCGCGTTCCGTGCGCTGGAGCATCAGGTCATCCGGGAGGTATGCCGGGAGAAGGGCACGGTGATCGCCACCGGCGGCGGCGCGGTGCTGCGGCCGGACAACGTGCGCGCCATGCGCCAGAACGGACGGCTGTGCCTGCTGACGCGGCCGCTGGACGCCCTGCCGATGGACGGACGCCCCCTGTCGAAGTCCCCGGAGGCCCTGCGGGAGATGTGGGCGGCGCGCCAGCCCTTCTATTGCGGGGCCGCGGATTTCACCATCGAAAACGACGCCGCGCCGGACGAGGTCGCGGCGCGGATTGAGGAGGGCTATCATGAAGCTGTTGATCGTTAACGGGCCCAACCTGAACATGCTGGGCATCCGGGAAAAGCACCTCTACGGCGACCGGGATTACGACGCCCTGTGCGCCGCCATCCGGGGCTGGGCTGACGAACTGGGCGTGGAGGTGGAAATCTTCCAGTCAAACCACGAGGGGGCCATCGTTGACCGCATACAGCAGGCGTACTTCGACGGTACCCGGGGCATCGTCATCAACCCCGCCGCCTATACCCACACCAGCGTGGCGATCCTGGACGCGCTGAAGGCGGTGCAGCTGCCCGCCGCGGAGGTCCACCTGACCGACGTGAACGCCCGGGAGCCCTTCCGCCACATCTCCTACGCCGGCATGGCCTGCCAGGCCCACTTCATCGGTATGGGGTTTGAGGGTTATCGGAAGGCGATGGAGTGGATGATGGGACAGGAGACTTCTGATTAATCCAGTTGATACTCGATTAATCAGAAGGAGATGGGCGTAGTATCTGAGGGATTAGGGATTAATAGACGAGGAGACGTTCTTTTGTCCGTTCATATCGCACAGACAAAAGAACATCCCCCTGTCTAAACATATGGTTTCTATCAGTTGTTCAGCCAGTCCAAATTACCTTGACCTTCGACTGTGTAGGCAAAGCCATTTTCATCGGCCCATCGCTGAGCGTAGCTTCCTGCTTCAACGATGAAGGTGGAGCCCTGCGGAAAAGCATCTTCAGCAATGCTGGTAATGCTGGAAGGCAGTTTCAAATCAACAACTTTTCCTGTGTATGCTCTACTATCAATAGTTGTTATGGTATCAGGTAATTCGGTTGTGGCAGGATTAAAGCCAGTAGGGATTGTGGTTATACTGGGGGAGAAGCACGAAGCATCTATAAATGCTTTTCCTAAGCTGTTGTTATACACTCCTATCGATTCAATATATTGCGGATTGGAAATCTCTATAGGTGTCGAGTTAGATAAAACATACGAATACGGTGAAACTACGTTGTAGAATGCATAATCAGGAATTGACTTTATTGACGTTGTGCCCATTATAATTGTACCATTAAAGCCTTCAAAAGCATGTGTCCCTATCGTAGTAGTTCCTTCGGGAATCTCTACTTCAAGGTAATCAGCTTCGTTACCAGCAAACGCAAACGCATAATCACCGATGGAGACCAATGTACTTGGTAATTTGTATTCCCGCCCAGAGTCTTGCGAAGTTGGATAAGTATCGCGAAACACATAATCACCTATTGCAAGAATGCCTATTGGGATATTGACGCCTACTCTTGGAGCGAATAGCAGTTTCTTCTCCGTTTTATTATACAGGCAGCCATCAACCACCGCAAAGTTAGGGTGGTTCGGATCAATTCTGAATTGTAAATTCTCGCGTATATTGCTAAACATTTGACAGAATGCTCCATCACCTATTGATTGAAGGCTATTTGGAATATTAATAGATGAGATGCCTGCATTAGTGAAAGCACATTTGCCTATTGAAATGATAGAATCAGGGATAGTAACGATAGTTTTTTTATAACTGCTCGAAAGCCCCGATTCAACTTGAAACGCATAATCATCTATCGCAACAACAGAATAGCCATCTATTATTGCTGGAATGATCACATCGCCTTCACTGTTGTTCCAATCATAACCGGTGATAACAGCGGTTCCATTCTTTTTTAAATCGTATGTGAAAAGACCGCTTTTGTGTTCATTATCAGCAAAAGCGGATATAGTTGCCAATGCCAGCAACAACGCCATTGCCAACACGATTATCTTCTTCATCTTATCTTAATCCTCCTTCAGATTCTTCGGCCACCCACAACGCTGACAGCGTTTGGCAGTCTTATCTCGATCACTCAGTTCGCTTTCCGCTTCACCAAGAGTAAAAAAATCTGTCCAATTTCCGTTTTTCATTCTTCGTGCTTGCGGGCAATATGCCCCAAGATAATGAATAGTTCCTGTTTGGAAGTTAGTTCTGTACAGCTTTTCACCCAATGGCCCTCACCATCCTTTACATATTTATATATCCCATATGGCACTTAAAGTATAGCACAATTTGCCGGCTTTGTATAGTCCATCTGAAAGATTTTTTATCGCTCATAAAACAGGTATGATATGTTCGGGGTGATAAGATGGATGTGAAGTCAAGGCTTAAACAGTTAATGGATGAAAGGGGCTGGACGATTTACAAGGTCGCCAAGGAAGCTGACATTCCATGGTCCACGGTTCGCAATATGTTCAAGCGCAACACGGAGCCTTCCATCGCTACCCTTGAATGTATCTGTAGTGGTATGGGAATGACACTTCCACAGTTCTTTGATGTCGATAATCAAATGGGACTAACTCCGGAACAACGACAGCTCATTCAGCAATGGAATAAACTAAGTATCCGGGAAAGGCGATTGATTAGCGAACTTGTGGAGACGCTGAGCGAAAAGGCTGACTGAGGGAATCATCACCCTGCTTCACGCTTGACATCATTCTGATTTATCAGGATCCTTAAAAAAATCGCGGGAAATCCAAATGGATTTCCCGCGTTCATTCTCTGTTATTTTTCCACCTTCACAATCGGCGCGGCGACGGCGGAGAAGGTGCGTTCGTTGCCGTTGGCGAAGCGGATCTTCACCCGCTGCTCTGCGCCCTGGCCGGTGAGCGCAGTGACCTCGCCCCGGCCGAATACCCGGTGGTGCACGGCGTCGCCCACGCGGAACACCCCGGCCGGGCCGGCGACGCGGGTCTGCCCGCCGCCGTTCCAGTTGAAGCCGCCCTTTTGCACCCCGGGGATGCCCAGCTTTTTATCCAGCTCGGCGCTGCCGGTGGTGGCGGCCCCGCTTCCCTGCTGCCAGCGGGCGTTGTAGGGGGATCGGGTGGGTTGGCTCCAGCCGCCTCCCGTGCTGGGCGGCGGCACGCGGCGGGGTTGGGTGCTGCCCATGCCGTCCACGATCAGGCGCGGGGGAATCTCGGTCACAAACCGGGAAAGGGGGTTGGCGTTGCGGGTGTTGTACAGCGCCCGGGTGCGGGCGTGGCTGAGGAAAAGCCGCTTGCGGGCCCGGGTGATGCCCACATAGGCCAGCCGGCGCTCCTCCTCCAGCAGGTTGTCGTCGAACAGGGCCCGGGTCAGCGGGAACACGCCCTCCTCCATGCCGGCGAGGAACACGTCGTTGAACTCCAGGCCCTTGGCCGAGTGCAGCGTCATCAGCGTCACCGCGCCGCCGGACTCGTTCATGGCGTCCAGGTCCGACACCAGCGCCACGTTCTCCAGGAAGTCGGTCAGGCCCGCCTCCGGGTTCAGCCGCTCGAATTCGGACACCGCGCCCTGGAGCTCCTTGATGTTCTCGATGCGAGATTCGTTCTCCTCGCTCTTGTCCTCCTCCAGCGCCTTGACGTAGCCGGTGCGCTCGATCAGCTGCTCCACGAACTCGGAGGGCTTTTTTTCGTACATCAGCTCCGTCAGGTCCACCATCAGCGCGGCGAAGGCCCCCAGCAGCTTCTTCGGGCGGGCGCTCAAAGGCGCGTTCTCGCAGTCCAGCACCGCCGACATCAGCGGCATTTCGTTCTCCCGGGCGTACTCCGCCAGCTTGTCCACGGTGGTGTCGCCGATGCCCCGCTTGGGGGCGTTGATGATGCGTCGGGTGGACACGTCGTCGTCGGGGTTGGCCAGGCAGCGCATGTAGGCGATCAGGTCCTTGACCTCCTTGCGCTCGTAGAAGCGCTGGCCGCCGTAGACCCGGTACTGGGTGCCGCCCCGGACAAACGCCTCTTCAAGCACGCGGGACTGGGCGTTGGTGCGGTACAGCACGGCGATGTTGCCGGGGTTGTCGCCGTTGCGGATCAGCTTCTGGGACATCTTCAGGATGAAGGCGGCCTCGTCCCGCTCGTCCATGGCGTGGTACAGCGCGATGCGCTCGCCGTTGTCGTGCTCGGTCCACAGCGCCTTCTCCTTGCGGCCCCGGTTGTGGGCGATGACCTGGTTGGCGGCGTCCAGTATGTTGCCGGTGGAGCGGTAGTTCTGCTCCAGCTTGATGGTCACGCACTCGGGGAAATCCTTCTCGAAGTCCAGTATGTTGCGCAGGTCGGCCCCGCGCCAGCCATAGATGGACTGGTCGTCGTCGCCCACCACGCACAGGTTGTGCCGATCCCCGGCCAGCAGCCGCACCAGCATGTACTGGGCGGCGTTGGTGTCCTGGTACTCGTCCACCAGGATGTAGCGGAACTTGTCCCGGTAATATTCCAGCACCGGCGGCTGCTCGGTGAGCAGCTCCAGAGTCCTGATGAGCAGGTCGTCGAAGTCCAGGGCGTTGTTGCCCTTCAGCTGCTGCTCGTAGAGCCGGTAGGCCTCGTAGAGCTTGTGGCTGCGGAAGTCGTCGCCGGATTCCTTCAGCCATTCCGTGGGCGTCAGCAGCCGGTTCTTGGCGTCGGAGATGACGGCGCGGATCTGCTTGGGCGGGTACTCCTTGTCGCTGAGCTTCAGTTCCTTCGCCACGGCCTTGATCACCGACATGCGGTCGTCCTCGTCGTAGATGGCGAACTGGCGCTTGTAGCCCAGCTTTTCGATGTCCCGGCGCAGGATGCGGGCACAGCAGGAATGGAACGTGGAGATCCAGGCATCCTCCGACGCCTCTCCCGCCAGCTTGTGCACGCGCTCGGCCATCTCCCGGGCCGCCTTGTTGGTGAAGGTGATGGCCAGGATGTGCCAGGGGGCCACGCCCTTCTCCATCAGGTAGGCCACCCGGTAGGTCAGCACGCGGGTCTTGCCGCTGCCCGCCCCAGCCAAAACAAGCAGCGGCCCTTCCGTCTGCTCGACGGCGGCGCGCTGCTGTGGATTCAGTGCGTTCAGGTCTATCATTTATCCGTATTCCCCTTGGTCTTGTCCAACACCCGCTGGTAGCCCCCGGCGCCGTAGTTCAGCGCCCGGTTCACCCGGCCGATCGTGGCGGTGGACACGCCGGTCTTTTCGACGATCTCGGTATAGGTCGCCTGGCTCTTGAGCAGCTGGGCCACCTCCAGCCGCTGGGAAAGATCCTGTATCTCCCGGATGGTGAACAGATCCTCAAACAGGCGATAGCAATCCTCCATGCTCTCCAGGGCAAGGAACGCACGGGCCAGGTTATCGGTCTGTTCATTCTGCAGTCTGGATGAAAACATATCCTTAACCTCCATCTTCACATGACATCGGTTTATTATGCTTGCACATTACTATTATACAGTATGTGAAGAAAAACGTCAAGATAATAAATTCAGTGGATTAATGCTTTGCCGCTGAATCACAGGTATTCGGTGCGCTGGTTGTGCTCGCGCAGCGCGTGCATGATGTCCGATATCAGCTGCTGGTTTTCCGCGTCCATGGCGATCTGGCTGTGCAGCGCCCCGTCCGACAGGGAATCCTGCAGCAGCACCGTCGGCGAAATATCCAGGGCGTTGCACAGGGCCACCAGGGTTTCCACGCTGGCCTTCTTCTCGCCCCGCTCGATGTGGCCGATGAAGCTGGTGGTGACGCCCACCTTCCGGGCCAGCTGGACCTGGGTCAGATTGTTCATCTCACGCTGCTGGCGCACCCGAACGCCCAGTCTTGGATAATCCATGATCAATACCTCCTTTGTCATTATAGTAACGTGAATTGGCCCGATTGTCAAGGCATGGCGGCGATTTGTGCACGGCGAACGCACGAGTTAACAGACCATCAAATATATTACAAAAGTATTACCAAAAGGATTTTTCACCCCTGATGTCGAAGAAAGACATAGAGGTGAAAAGAGATGAGCGAATACTTTGAAGGGATGACAGACCCGAGGC
>JAFWEL010000038.1 GCA_017512905.1 Clostridia bacterium | reverse complement strand
GTAGCGCCCCGATCTTTAATCGTACGCGGCGGCGTGTACGCCGCGGGCGGGGCCTTTTTTGCGACGCGAAGCTAGTCCTTTAGGGCGTCAGGGAGCCTGTCGACCAGAGCAAAAAAGGCTTCCTTGCAGATTTGCCGCCCGGAAATCGCCTGCGACGCGAAGCTAGTCCTTTAGGACGATTTCAGGCAAATCTGAGGAGGATGTATTGAAGGGGGACCTGTCCCCCTTCAAACGGGCGTCAGCCCGATAAATCAGAATTTGCATTCGACCGAACAGCTACCAAGGAGCAAATATGCAGGATCATTATTATACCGAAACCCCCCATTCCGCCCATGACGAGCGGAGGATTGCGCTGACGGCGCTGGGGAACGCGCTGACCTTTGTCACCGACGCCGGGGTGTTTTCCCGGGACGGGCTGGACCGGGGCACCGAGGTGCTGCTGAACGCGCTGCCGCCGATGGCGGGGCGGGTGCTGGACCTGGGCTGCGGCTGGGGCGCGGTGGGCGTGGCCCTGGGCAAGCGCTGGCCCGGGCTGGAGATCGTCATGACCGACATCAACAGCCGCGCTGTCGAGCTGGCCCGGCGCAACCTGGCGGAAAACGGCGTGCAGGCCACGGTGGTGCAGGGCGATGGCTTCGCGTCGGTGGAGGGCTGCTTTGACGCCATCATCACCAATCCGCCCATACGCGCCGGAAAGGCGGTCATCTACGGCCTGTTTGCCCAGGCCAGGGAGCGCCTGAACCCGGGCGGGGCGCTGTATGTCGTCATTCGCAAGCAGCAGGGCGCGCCTTCGGCCCTGAAGTACCTGAAGGAGGTCTATGCCGAGGCCGAAACCGTGGACCGGGGCTCGGGCTTTCATGTGCTGAGGGCACGGTTGTAGGACGGGCGATCGTTTCGCTGTTCCTTCGGGCAGACCCCATTGGGCATCTGTTTTTTACGATGAAAAATGGAATCAGGTCAAGTATCTGGTTGCGTAAAGTAAAAAACGATGGTATAATGTTAAACAGTGTGAATATGTGGTCAGTTGAAAAAAACTGATGCGCTGATGTTCCCAGGCCGAAGCATAGTTAAAGGAAGGCAGATATGCGAATTGTCCGTGTGTTGCTGGTGATCGTCGCCATTGTCTGTCTGGCTGTGGCACTTTCTTATCCGATCCGCTATCATCAGGCCCAGAAAAAGAACGACTCCGATATGGAGGCGCTGGCCCGGATGCGCCAGCGCGTGCGCCAGAGCCAGGAGGCGCAGCAGGACGGGGGAATGCCCCCGAATGCGGGTCAGCCGGCCGGGACAGACGCGGGCCCCGAAGATGGCTCCGCCCCCCCGGAGGACGTGACCGGAATCAGTCAGGTCGGCGGCGCCGGGGACGCTGCGGCGGACCTTGGCCCGGACGCTTTCTCCGGAGATGCCCGGGACCAGGCCGGACAGACGCCCGTGCCCGAAGGGTCAACGCAGGCCGCCGGGGATGCGGCCGTGCCCGAAGGGTCAACGCAGGCCGCCGAGGATGCGACCGTGCCCGAAGGGTCAACGCAGGCCGCCGGGGATACGGCTGTGCCAGAGGATTCAGCGAAGACGGCTGTGGATTCGACCATGCCTGAGGGCGGGGAGGAGTCCCCCGGGAATCCGCCGGAGGCGGGTGGCGTGACTGTGCCCGCAGCGCCCACGCCCGTGCCCACGCCGACGCCCGAACCCACGCTGGAGCCCAATTACTGGGACCTGAGCAGGTATTACGCCACGACGCCGTCGCCGTCGCCCACGCCCAAGGCGGAGGAAGGCGGCCCGACCGTCGCGCCCACGCCCACCCCCGATCGCTCCATCCGCAACGGGCCGCTGCCCTATGCGCTGAAGGAGAAGGTGGTGCTGGACAAGTCGGCTATACTGCCGGAGCTGAAGGATATATACGCCCTCAACGACGAGCTGGTAGGCTGGGTCAATATCCCTGATACGGTCATCGACTATCCGGTGGTCCAGGCGGAGGACGGCGAATACTACCTCACCCATGATTTCTACGGCGAGGAGAACATCAACGGCCAGATCATACTGGACGCGCTGTGCGATCCCTATACGCCCAGCTACAACCTGATCCTCAGCGGCCACCACATGAAGAACGGCACCATGTTCGGCGGACTGCCCCAGTATCGGAACCAGAGCTACTGGGAAACACACAAGCTGCTGGAGTTCGATACGCTGATGGAGCGGAAGCTGTACGTGGTCTTCGCCTGCTTCTATTCGGCGGACTACGACGAGGATGAAACCGGCTTCCGCTACAATGCGATCATCGACTACAAGATGGACGCGGACCGCTGGCTGGAGGAGATCGAGGAAAACCAGCTGTACGATACGGGCATCGAGCGGGAATTCGGCGACGAATTCATCACACTGACAACCTGCGATCGAGCGCGCCACCGCAACGGAAGGTTTGTGGTGGTGAGCCGTAAAATACGGGAAGGGGAGACGTTTGAATGAAGAGACTGTTTGCGGTGGTTCTTGTCTGTCTGTTGTGCGCGACCAGCGCCCTTGCGGCCGAGTGGGGCGAGGGCCTCGGGCCCGACCAGCCCTTGCCGGGTGTGCGCAAGCTGGACCTGACCAAGGAGATGGGCTACAGCTACACCTATCCCAAGCCGGGGCTTCCGGTTGAGCATTTCTGCAATGTGCTGGAGATCTACCTGCCCCGCGAGGACATCGAGCTGGGCGAGGGCCACGCTCACCTGTACGATTCCACCGATACCGAGGTGGCGGACATCGACTTCGCCAATCCCGAACAGGTGCTGCTCCGCACCCAGGAGGAAGCCGAGCTGCAGGCGAAGAAGTGGGGCAGCGGCGTCTGCATTGAAATATATCTGCCCGTCTCGCTGAAGTTCGACGAGAGCTACTACGTGCTGATGGACCTGAACTGCTTCACGGCCGGCGAAAACAAGATATCCAACTATGACCTGACCGCGAAGGATCAGTGGACGCCGTCCCTGTCCGGCGATTATGGCATCTCCGGCCTGTTCTACTTCACGCCCCCCGCCCCCGCTGAGGGCGAGGCGACCGGGGAGGAAGCCGAGGAGGAAGTCGTGGAGGAGCCCGCCGAGGAGGAATTCTTCGACGGCACCACGAGCATGATGACCGTGGAGGAGCCCGAGGAGGAGGAACTGGGCGAGCCGAAGTACACCCCGGTGGCCGGCGACAAGATCCACTTCGACCTGGTGCTGGGCGGCGACGCCAAGACCGCCGTCGTGTTCAGCGAGAACGACTCCGTGGCCTTTGAGCAGCTGGACTACACCGAGTCCTGCGCCCTGACGGGCGCCGTCACGAAGGACGAGCTGGACTGGGGCGTCGTGTTCCTGGATGACAAGGACGAAGTGATCCGGGTCATCAAGCCGAAGTCCCTGTCGTAAGCGGCGTCGCCAACACGGACCCAGCCATTGAATATCATTGTATAGAACATCTGAAGGGACGCCGTCGCGGCGTCCCTTCCATCGTGAAGCGGCTGGAAAGCGGTTCCACCGGGCGAATGAGTGATAAATATGGCAATTCAGTAAACGGACGTACAAGTCCGTTTTTTTGTACATCATAAATGCTATAATGGGTATAGATCGTACATGCTGCTCCGATTTTGGGAGGGGCTGAATGCGGCGGCAGGGAAACGACAGCACGGGGTATACATCTGAGGGGGAGTTGCTTTGAGTATTCATATCCAGAAAATGCGCCTGGCCGTCAACGGCGCGGTTTCCATCTATGAGGGACAGGGGCTGGAGATCGTTCAAATCCTGAAGGAACAGGGCCGGGATGACCTCATGACCGTGCTGGACGCGATTACGACGGCGATGTATTGGGTGCAGGAGGAGCTGGAGATCGAAGCTCGGGAATGATGCAATACAGTTGACGTAGATCTGCGCATAACAATATGGGATGGCTGATGCGGCACTTTCGATGAATACATTATAATGACTGTTGAGGGCATCAGTGAATATAAAGAGGCGCATGGATTCGTTGCAAATCCATGCGCTTTCATGTAGGCATGACCATTCTAGTTTTCGATCCTGTTAATGGCAAGGATTGAATCTCCATGCAGCAAGCTGCGCCACCATGAATGAAACCAAATAAGCAGATAGATTGACGAATATTCCTGTGTGTGCTATAGTAGGGGAAGAGACAGAGCTTTCGGAGGAGTCATTCCAATGGCGGATGTCAGGTTTTCAATCAAGGACTATTATTTCGTATATGATGCCCGGAAGGGAGCGATAAACAAGCAAAAGCATGGCATTGGCTTTGAAGCCGCAGCGTATGTCTTTTTGGATAATCTACGCATTGATTTTGAGGATGAAAGACATAGCACGATCGAAGAAGTGCGATGGATCACCATTGGGCTTGTGAAGGATGTACTGACGGTGGTCTATTGTGAGCGACCGCAGGATGGAAAGAATTATTATCGATTGATATCCGCAAGACGAGCAACGTCTGCTGAACGCAGACTGTATAATGATACCGTGTTTGGAAGAACCTGATCGAGTGAAAGGGCGGGTGATAATAGGTGGATATTCGTTTTATGATAAAAGCAGATGCGACACCGACAGAAGATCAGATTCGGGAGATTGAAGCATCCAGGAAATTTGCCTTTGTCGAAGATGAGGATTCTCCTGAGATCGATCCGCAAAAGAATCCCGAATTGTGGGCAAAAGCGCTTGAAGCATTGGCCGAGCGCAATCGCAACATGGCAAAGCGCATGGCTTGACATGCCGATATCGGGCCTCATAAGCGACAAGCGCCTCCGAACCGGAGGCGCTTGCCGCTTCATAAACCATCACATCGTGATCGTAAACACCTTGTCCAGGTAATGCTCGGCCACGCCGAGGATTTCGGCGTCGGGGCCGGCTTGGGCGTAGGTGAGGTCCACATGGCGGATCAGGGACGTGCGGCTGCACAGGGCGTGATAGACCTCCCGCAGGAAGATGTCGCCCATGACCTCAATGCCGCCGCCCAGCACGATGCGTCGCATGCCGGAGCTGCACATGACGCTGTACAGGCCGAAAGCCAGCAGCTGGGCCGACTGTTGGACGGAGGCCAGAAGGGCGGGCTCGTCGGGATAGCGCCGGGCCAGCGCCTCCAGCGTCTCCGGGGGTTCGATGCCGGCGATGCGGGCACCCTGGCGGGCGTCGTCGAGTATGGCGTTCAGGTTGACATAGCGCTCCAGGCACCCACGGTTGCCGCAGGTACAGGGCCGGCCTCTGTAGTCGATGGTGAAGTGGCCGATCTCACCGGAGACGTTGAAGGGACCGGGATAGATGTCGCCGTTGGTGATGAAGGAGCAGCGGATGCCTCTGCGGATCTCGACGAAGATCATGTTGCGGGTCTCGGGCGCGTCGGGATCGACGGTGTCCAGGTACTTCTTCTCGGCGTAGGCCATGCTGCGGGTGCTGTTGAACAGGAACACCGACAGGCCCACGCGCTGCTGGAACCGGCGAATGGATTCCTCAGTCAGGGAAAAGCCCAGCGCCGTTTCGGTGTGGAACAGATGGTCCTGCTCGATGTATATGCCGGGAAAGCACACGCCGATCATCACGGCCCGGGAGGGGTTGAAACGCCTGGACTGGTTGCGCAGGATGTCGTCAAACAGCTCGATATAGGTATCGCCCGCGGTGGCCTCGTCCAGGGTGTGGCAATCCAGCGGGAAGAACTTGTCCTCCAGAATGCGGCATTCCAGGCTCAGCAGGGCAAAGCGGACGCCCTCGGGCTTGACCGAGAACACCGCCAGGTGGTGAGCGCTCTTGTTCAGGCGCAGGCTGATGGGCCGCCGACCAGGCAGCGAGGTCTGTGCGGGACCGGTTTCGTCGATCAGCTTGCGGGTGGCCAGCTCCTCCACCAGCACCGAGACGCTGGTGGCACTCAGGTTCATGTGGCGCACGATCTCGGCCCGGGATTTGCATTTCCCGCTGCGCACCAGATCAAAAATGCGCTTGATGTTGGCTTCCTTGACCTGCTGCTGATAGCCGGTATGTCCGGAACCAAATTTGTCCTGGGGCAAATACTTCATATGGGGATCCCTTCCTTCAAAACAGCGCGGAGGCGGATCAGCTTGGCTATCCGATCAGCAGGAAACAGAGTTAGTGAATAAGTATACTTATCTATATCGTATCACATTAATTTGTAATTATCAAGCATTTTTAAAATATTTAATAAATCAAACGCATTTTTGAATTGGATTATTCATCTATGCCCGGAGGAAACGCCAAGGGCGCGGCTCCCCAACGGGAGTCGCGCCCTTAGAAATCAAGCGTTCATCAATACATGCCGCCCATGCCGGGGTTGCCCGCAGGGGCAGCCGGTTCCGGCGCGGGGATGTCGGTGACCAGGGATTCGGTGGTCAGCACCATCGCGGCCACGGAGGCGGCGTTCTGCAGGGCAGAGCGGGTGACCTTGGTGGGGTCGGCGATGCCGCGCTCCATCATGTCGGTGTACTCATCCTTGGCGGCGTCGTAGCCGAAGGTGGTGGACTTGCGGCTCTTGATCTTTTCGACGATCAGGCTGCCCTCGACGCCGGCGTTCTTGGCGATCTGGCGCACGGGCTCCTCCAGCGCGCGCAGCACGATCTGCACACCGGTCTTCACGTCGCCGGTGGTCTCAGAGACCAGCTTGGCCACGTTCTTGCTGGCGTTCAGCAGCGCGGTGCCGCCGCCGGGAACGATGCCCTCTTCAACGGCAGCGCGGGTGGCGGCCAGGGCGTCCTCGATGCGCATCTTGCGCTCCTTCATTTCGACCTCGGTGGCCGCGCCGACGCGGATGACGGCCACGCCGCCGCTGAGCTTCGCCAGGCGCTCCTGGAGCTTCTCCCGGTCATAATCGCTGGTGGTCACTTCGATCTGGCTGCGGATGGAGGCGATGCGGGCCTTGATCTCGTCGGGCTCACCGGCGCCTTCCACGATCACGGTGTTTTCCTTGTCGATCTTCACCTGGCGCGCGGAGCCCAGCATGTCGATGGTGGCTTCCTTCAGCTCCAGGCCCAGCTCCTCGGTGATGACCTGGCCGCCGGTCAGGATGGCGATATCCTGCAGCATGGCCTTGCGGCGGTCGCCGAAGCCGGGGGCCTTGACGGCCACACAGGTGAAGGTGCCGCGCAGCTTGTTCAGCACCAGGGTGGCCAGGGCTTCGCCCTCCACGTCCTCGGCGATGATGAGCAGCTTCTTGCCCTGCTGCACCACCTGCTCCAGCAGGCCAATGATCTCCTGGATGTTGGAGATCTTCTTGTCGGTGATCAGGATATAGGGATTGTCCAGCACGGCTTCCATCTTCTCCATGTCGGTGCACATGTAGGAGGAGGCGTAGCCGCGGTCGAACTGCATGCCCTCGACGATGTTCACGTCGGTCTCCATGGTCTTGGATTCCTCGACGGTGATGACGCCGTCCTTGCCGACCTTCTCCATGGCCTCGGCGATCCTTTCGCCGATGTTGGTATCGCCGGAGGAGATGGAGGCCACCTGGGTGATCTCGCGCTGGCTCTCGATGGGCTTGCTCTGGGCGGCCAGGCTCTGCACAGCCGCCTCGGTGGCCATCTCGATGCCCTTCTTCACCACCATCGGGTTCGCGCCCGCGGCCACGTTCTTCAGGCCCTCCCGCACGATGGCCTGGGCCAGCAGGGTGGCGGTGGTGGTGCCGTCGCCGGCCACGTCGTTGGTCTTCACGGAGACCTCGCGCACCAGCTGGGCGCCCATGTTCTCAAAGGGGTCTTCCAGTTCAATTTCCTTGGCGATGGTCACGCCGTCGTTGGTGATCAGCGGCGCGCCGAACTTCTTGTCCAGCACCACGTTGCGGCCCTTGGGGCCCAGGGTGATCTTTACGGTATCGGCCAGCATGTCGATGCCGGTCTGCAGCGCCTTGCGGGCGTCCTCGCCATATTTAATCTGCTTTGCCATGATATTTTACCTCCATACTTTGGATTGAAAACGTTCCAAGGCTCCCTCCCCGAGGGAGCTGGCAGCCCAAAGGGCTGACTGAAGGAGTTATTCCACAATCGCCAGGATGTCGCTCTGGCGCACGATGATGTATTCCTCGCCGTCCAGCTTGACCTCGGTGCCGGCGTACTTGGAATAGATGACCTTCTGGCCCTCTTTGACGTTCATCTTGATTTCCTTGCCGTCCACGTTTCCGCCCGGACCCACGGCCAGCACTTCCGCCATAACGGGCTTTTCCTTTGCGGAATTGGTCAGGATGATGCCACCCTTGGTGGTCTCCTCGGCCTCGAGATTCTTGATGACCACGCGGTCGCCCAGCGGCTTGATCTTCATATGCTCATACCTCCATGGTTTGATGTTGTTTGTTAGCACTCTTCAAATCTGAGTGCTAACCCTTGCAGAGGATAGTTTAACCATTCTATATGGAAAAATCAAGCCCTTTAAGCAAATAATTACAGTTAAAGTTTAGTAAAACGAGGCCGGGAAGGCTTTGAAAGGGGGATTGTGAGTGGAGACGGGGATGGCGGACGGCGCTACAGCGTGATAAATTCTGATTTATCGAGCTGATGACGAACTCCCCTTTGGCTAACTTACCGGGGGTATCGGGGGCGGTAGCGCCCCGATCTTTAATCGTACGCGGCGGCGTGTACGCCGCGGGCGGGGCCTTTTTTGCGACGCGAAGCT
>JAFWEL010000037.1 GCA_017512905.1 Clostridia bacterium | reverse complement strand
GTCGACCAGAGCAAAAAAGGCTTCCTTGCAGATTTGCCGCCCGGAAATCGCCTGCGATTTCAGGCAAATCTGAGGAGGATGTATTGAAGGGGGACCTGTCCCCCTTCAAACGGGCGCAAGCCCGCGACAAATCAGAATTTGTGTACGATTGAAAATGACAGCACCGGAATGACGAATGTCGTTCCGGTGCTTTGATATCGACTGGTTTATGCTATGCCTTGAAGCTGAAGCCGTTGCGCATGCCGGTGACGATGAACATGACGATCAGGCCGATCACCATCGTAATGATCATAGCCAGGCGGGCGGTGTTCAGCTTGCAGCGCCATGCCCGTTCCAGGTAGCGGGGCAGTATAATGGCCATCAGTGCGGCCATGATCAGGCCGTAGGTGGCCAGGTCCGGCCCGAAGCCGAACAGGCACACCACGATGGCGATGCCGATGGCGCCGCCGCCCAGGATCTGCCACAGCTGCCACTGCCTGGGCGTCATGGCGGCGATGCGCTTTTCCATCTCGCTGGGGATGTAATCGTCATCGTCGTCGTCCTCTTCGTCCGTTGCGGCGGAGGCGGGCCGGGGCACGTCGTCCACATAGGGCACGAAGTCTGGCCTGGCGGGCGGATCTTCGGGCTTCGGGGCTGGCTGCACGGGTGCATCGTCCGGGGCGTCGCGCCGGGGGATGGCTTCGCCCCGCTGCAGCGCCGCGGCGGCCTCCGCCTCCAACCGCGCGATTTCCGCCTCGGTGGGGACATGCTTCTCGGTGTTGGGATTTTGCCGGTCCATGTTCTTACCTCCTGGGTGGTTAATTCTGATTTGTCGCGTTGCGACAAATCAGAATGGTGTTAGTCGGGAAGTAGGGTGATGACTCCCTCAGTCAGCCTGTGGCTGACAGCTCCCTCTGGGAGGGAGCCTTAAAAAGGCCCTGTTTCCAGCACTTCCCCAAAGCCTCCCTCTCAGAGGGAGGTGGCCCCGTAGGGGCCGGAAGGAGTCCGTCACCCCATATTCTGACTAACGCCATCAGAATCTGCCTACGCCTGAACAGATACCCTACCCCTATGCGATTACGCGATGGGCTCCGCCTTCACCTTGGCCAGGCGCACGAAGCGGGGCAGGCTGTGCTCCTTGGGCAGCTGGGTCTCGCCCTGGATCAGCGGCAGTGCGTAGTCGATGAAGCCCTGGTTCAGGCCGTCGCCGGTCGCGTTGATCCACTCCTGGGGCACCTTCTTTTCGGTGTTGGCCACGTCGGTCAGCTCGAACAGCTTGATGTTGCAGACATACTTGCCGTCCTCGTAGCTGCGCTCGAAGCCCACCATCTTGTCGGTGATGCCCGCCACGGCGTTCTCAACCGCGGCCTTGCCGGCGGAGAAGGACTCCTCGATGTCGGTCTGGGAGGCGCAGTGGGCCGCGCAGCGCTGCAGCAGGCTCAGCTCGATGCCACGCACCTTCGCGCCGGTGGCGGCCTTCATGTGGTTGGCCAGGAAGGAAGCCAGGCCGCCCAGCTGGGTGTGGCCGAAGGCGTCCTTGGCGGCGTTGGCGCTGCCGTACTCGCTGATGAACTTGCCGTCCTTGTCGTGGATGCCCTCGGAGACGACAACCAGGCACTTCTTCTGCCTGTTGTAGATCTCCTTGACCTTCTCGGTGAAGGCGTCCAGGTCGAAGTCGCGCTCGGGCAGGTAGATCAGGTCCGCGCCGTCGCCGGCGTAGTTGGCCAGCGCCGCGGCGGCGGTCAGCCAGCCCGCGTGACGGCCCATGCACTCGATGATGGTGATCATGCCGGTGTCATACACGGTGGAATCGCGGTACACCTCCATGACGGAGGTGGCGATGTACTTGGCCGCGGAGGCGAAGCCCGGGCAGTGGTCGGTGCCGTAGAGGTCGTTGTCGATGGTCTTGGGAATGCCCATCACCCGGCAGTCATAGCCGTTCTTCAGCATGAACTTGGAGATCTTGTTGCAGGTATCCATGCTGTCGTTGCCGCCGTTGTAGAAGAAGTAGCGCACGTTGTACTTCTTGAAGATCTCGAGGATGCGCTTGTAATCGGTGTCGTCCACGTCGGGGTCGGCCAGCTTGTAGCGGCAGGAGCCCAGCGCGGAGGACGGGGTGTACTTCATGTAGGCAAGCTCCTTGGGGTCTTCCTTGCCCATGTCGATCAGGTCGTCGTCCAGCACGCCCTTGATGCCGTGCAGCGCGCCCAGGACCTGGGTGATATCCTCATTTTCCAGCGCGGTCTTGATCGCGCCATAGGCGGAAGCGTTGATGACGGCGCTGGGGCCGCCGGACTGACCGATGATGCATGCGCCTTTCAGCTGGCTCATTGTCATTCATTCCTTTCAAATCATGTTCAGATGGCATTTGCGCGGACACCCGCGCATACATATTTACTATAGCATAGAATGATGCCAGCGTCAAATTCGCTGGCGTTAAATCTCCAACAGCGCGCAGAAAAACGCCGCTTCGCTGGGCGAAGCGGCGTTTGCCGCGCATCAGGGCTCGGTATCCTCGCCCTCGGTGACGTCAGACATGCCGAACTCGTCGATCACGATCTCCTCCTCGGCGTTGTCCTCCTCGGTGACCATGGGCACGAACACGGTGGTGTAGGCCTCCTCGGGCAGGCCCGCGATCATTCCGGGCAGGTTCAGTACGATGCCGTCCTCCTTGTAGGGCACCTTCACGGTGTAGCTGTAGTTGACGGGGTCGTCGCCCTTCTCCTTGGTGACCTCGATGTCAAAGCTCAGCTGCTGGCCCATGAAGGTGGCCATGCCGCGGTCCTTGGCTGACAGCTTGGCCACCTGCTCGCCATTGACAAACACATTGATGCGGCGGTAGGTATCGTAGGTCTGGCCCTCGTATTCCAGCTTCTTGTTGTCGAAGTACATGGTGTGGCCGCGACCGATGACCATCATGCAGGCGGCAATGGCGATCAACAGCAGGATCGCGGCCGCGACGAACAGTATTCTGCGCTTCTTCATCGCTTATCCCCCTCCCGCTGCGCGGCGGCCAGCTGGGCGCCCATGCCCGCCTTGGCCCTGCGCTTCTTGGTCTCGTACATCACCAGCGCCACGGTGATGACGCCGTAGGATACGAACACGCGGAAGTATTCGCCGATGACCTCGTTGCCGGCGATGACCGCGCCGGCCTTCGGCGCGAGTATGAACATGGTGTGGAACAGTATCACGCCCAGGAATACATTGCCGATGGAGGCCTTGTCCACGCTGGCGCCGCCCACCAGCAGCGCGGCGATGCAGAACATGCCGATCTGGCTGTGGGAGGAATAGGTGGCCATGTCGCCCATGTTCTGCAGGTAGATGACCATGCCGATGCCGGCCAGCACCGTGGAGATGACGATGGAGATGATGCGGGTGCCCTCCACGTCGATGCCCGCGGCCCTGGCCACCTCCATATCCTGGCCCACAGCCCGCATGTCCTGGCCCAGCTTGGTGCGGCGGAACCACACGATGATCAGGCACATCAGCGCGATGATCAGAAGGGTGACCACGGGGACGATGACGCCGCCTATATTGATGGACAGCACGTTGTCCAGGGCCTTGCGGATGCGGGTCAGGTCCACCGACGCGCGCACGCCGTAGCCGCGGGGCAGCTTGATCGTGGTGTGCACGATCGGTATGATGGAGCCCATCATGTACAGCACCACCAGCTGGTACACGCCGTTCATAAAGAAGGAGATGATGTAGCTGGTGATCATCTCGCGACCCTTGGCGGCGTTCAGGATCTTGCCGCACAGCAAGCCCAGCAGGATGGAGATCGGTATGGACATGATCATCGCCAGCACGATGCCCGGGATGCCCCAGATCTGCCAGTCGGAGGTAAGGATCAGCGCGATTTCCGCCGCCATGGCCCCCAGGGTCATGCCGAAGTTCAGGCCCATGCCCGCCATGATGGGGATCAGCAGGCTGAGGATCAGGAAGGCGTTGCGGCTCAGGCGCGTCATGATCTCGTTCAGCAGGAAGGTTGTCGAGAAGCCCGACATGGGCAGGCAGATCGCGATGATGATGATGAACATCACCGGCACTGCATTGTTCGACAGGAAATTCAGAGCCTTCCTGGGCGCGGAGGTATTCTTGCCGTTCATCGTGTCACCTCCGATTTGCGGGTCAGCGCGTAGAGTATCATGCCGTTGGACACGACCACGCGCAGAACCTCGGAAATATCCAGGTTGATCAGGCCGTTCATCACGGTGGGGGTCATGGTCACCATGCCCTGGAACAGTATGGTGCCGATGATCACGTTGGTGATGGATGCCTTGTTGGCCGTCGCGCCGCCGATCAGTATGGCCGAGACGGCGGGCAGCGCCATGTTGAAGGGGGCGTTGTACAGCTGCACGAAGCCGAAGCCCTGCTCGTAGACCAGTATGCCCACGGCGGCGAGCCAGGTGCTCATTACCACGGACAGCATGCGGATCTTATCCACGTTGATGCCCGCCGCCCGTGCGAAGGTGGCGTTGGAGCCCACGGCGGTCATGGCCGTGCCGGTCTTTGTGTGCAGGAAGGCCCATATCGCCAGGGCCAGCAGCGCGAAGAACAGCAGCGCGCCGGTGGGGATCACCAGCCGACCAATCTCTATGCGCAGGAAGTTGGACAGCACCCCGCCGTAATACTTGTCGATGGGGAAAGTGGTGCGCAGGCCGGTGCCCTCGAAGCCCCAGGCCATGTCCGGCTTCCTGTAGGGCAGCACCAGCCACATCATGCAGAAGAACGACACCACCGAGAAGCCCACATAGGTGGCGATCATCATCTCGCCGCCCTTGATCTTGTTCAACAGCCAGCCGTAGGCCAGACCGAACAGCAGCGCAAAGGGCGTGGCGATCAGTATGGCCATCACAAAGCTCAACGGCCCTGTAAAGCCCCACTCGATGGACAATGTGGCCCCCAGCAGGCCCGCGATGATGCCCACCGGCAGGCCGAAGTTCAGCCCGCAGCCGGAGTGCACCATGGGAACCATGGCCAGCACCAGAACCGCGTTCCAGCTGAAGCGGTTGATGACGTTGGTGATCTGGGTCCAGAAGTTCGCTCCGGTAAACGGCGCGACGATGAACATCAGCAGCAAAAACGCCGCGATGATCATTCGGGGCAGGCCGAATTCCTTCAGCGCCTCTATCACCCTTTTCGACAGGGTGCGATTGCTCTCGTTTACATATTCGCTCATTGTGCGCCTCCTCCTAAACCACCGAGCTGACCATCAGCTCGCCGAACGCCTCGCTGGAGCGGCCTGCCGGCAGTATGCCCGCGATACGCCCGCCGGAAACGATGGCGATGCGGTCGCAGATCTGACGCAGCTCCTCCAGCTCCGAGGAGATCATCACGATGGTAACGCCGCTTTCGCGGTTGAACTTCTCCAGAGCCTTCAGCACCAGCGCCTTCGCGCCCACGTCGATGCCCCGGGTAGGCTCGGACACGAACAGGAACTTCGGCTCCAGGGCGAAGGCCTTGGCCAGGCAGACCTTCTGCTGGTTGCCGCCGGAAAGCTCCTTGGCCTTCTGCTTGCTGCTGGTACACTTGATCTTCAGCTCGTCGATATACCGGGCGGTGACCTCGCGAATGGCCTTCTCGTCGCGCCACTTCACCAGGCCGCCCAGCATGGGCCTGAGGAACTTGTCATGGATCTGCATCGCCGGGAAGGCGATGTTCCACTCCAGCGATTCGTCCAGTAGCAGGCCCACGCCCCGCCGGTCCTCCGAAACGAAGGCCAACTGGCTGTTCAGGCAGGCCCTGGGCTGGTTCAGCGGAATCTCCCTGCCGTCGAAAATCACCTTTCCGCCCGCGGGGTACAGCCCCATCACGCCGTTGGGAATGCCCAGCTTGCCCTGGCCGGCCAGGCCGCCGATGCCCAGGATCTCGCCCCTGCGCACGTCCAGATTCACGTCGCGCACGGTCTCGCCGGGCATGTCCACCCACAGGCGCTGTATGGACATGACGGTCTCGGTCTGCGGGGGCTCGCGGCGGTCCTTCGCCGTATCCGCGACGCTGCGGCCCACCATCCATCGGGTGATCTCGGCGATATTCGTCTCGGCGGCGGGCACGTCCTTCACCAGCACGCCGTCGCGCATGACCGCCACCTTGTTGCAGACGTTCAGTATCTCCTGAAGCCGGTGGGTGATGAAGATCACGGCGATGCCCCGCTTCGACATGCCCCGGATGGAATCCAGCAGCGCGTCGGCCTCCTGCTCGGTGAGCACGGCGGTGGGCTCGTCCAGGATCAGCAGCTTCAGCTGCTCCTTGGACAGCTCGCGGGCAATCTCGGTAAACTGCTTGTGCCCCACGGGCATGTCGTTGATGGTCATGGCGCCCTCGATGTGAACGCCCATCTTCTCGATGGCCTCCTCCGCCTGGCTCTTCATGTCCTTGCGGTCCAGCGTGTTCAGCCGGTCGCCGAACACCACGGCGGCGAGGCTCTTCTTCTGAGGCTCGCGGTTGAGCAGTATGTTCTCGTTGGCGGTGAAGCCGGGGATCAGTGAAAACTCCTGGTGCACCATGCCGATGCCCGCCGCCAGCGCGTCGAAGGGCGAATTGAAATTGACCTTCTGGCCGTTCAGCAGCACGTCGCCGCCGTAGCCGCCGGTATCGCGGATATCGGTCATGCCGAAGAGTATCTTCATCAGCGTGGATTTGCCCGCGCCGTTTTCGCCCACCAGGCCCAGCACCTCGCCCGCGTCAAGGGTCAGGTTGATGTCCTCCAGAACCTGGTTGCCGAAGAAGTCCTTTTTGATGTTTTTCAGTTCCAGCAATGGGGCTTGATTGCTCATAGTCTATCTACCCTATTCCTTATTAATGGCTCGCATAGGAGCACCGATCCGCCGCCCACCGCGCGACGGGCGGCGCATCGCCACCCCTACGCATTGAACAAGGGGCTGTCCCCAAACGGCTTAACGGCTCACGGCTGTAGCGGTGGCCTCCAGGCTGCCACGGTGGCGGCGCAGACGCCGCCGCTACAGTTCGTAGGGCGCAAGATCACCGTCTTGGGACAGCTCCCCTGATTCAAGGTCGAATTGCTTACTTCACGGTGAAGTACTTCTCGGGAACCTCAACCTCGGCGTTGCCCATGTAGTGGCCGGGATCGCCCATGATGTAGGTGTCCTGATAGATCAGCATGTAGTTCTCGGTCTTGACGCCGGTGTTGGCATCGGTGTAGTAGGAGCCGTTCCACTCGGCGCCGGGGCTGTACACGGCCAGCGCGTCGGCGATGTCGTCGATCTCGGTCAGCTCGCTGTTGCCGTCGATCACGTTCATAGCGTGCTCGGTCAGGCCGGCGACCAGGGAGAACAGGTAGGAGTAGGCCCAGGTACCGAAGCGGCCCGCGCCGCCCTTCTCCACGATGGCGTCCTCAACGGACTTGAGCAGGAACTCGTAGTTGGTCATGTCCTCGTCCTTGAACTCAACGCCCAGGGCGTCCGGATAGCCCATCAGCGGGGAGGGCAGGTCGGCCTCGATGAAGTATCCGCCGTACTCCAGCAGCTGCTTGATCAGCGGAGCGGTATGGGCGTCGTTGGTGCAGAAGTAGGCGGAATTCTGGCCGTACTTCTCGATCCATTCGGGCGCCTTCTCCAGAATCTGCTGCTGGGCGCCGGTGATCTGCACGTCGCTCATGGGATCGGCGGCGGTCTCCTCGACGATGGTCACGCCCAGCTCCTTGCCGGCTTCCTTCATGACAGCCAGGCGGCGGGCCAGGGACTCGATGCCCAGGTGGCGGGGGAAGGAGATGTGCACGAAGGTGTCGCAGCCCAGCTCCTTGGCGGTCTTGATGATCAGGTAGCCGCGGGCCACGAAGTCGTTCATCAGAACCACGTCAGCCGCGTCGCTGATCAGGGAAGGATCCTCCTGGCTCTCGCCGGCGAGGCAGATGATGTCGTCGCGGCGCTCCTTGACCTGGCGGAAGGCCTCGGCGGTGCCGGGCACGGCCTGGGCCACCACGATGGCCTTGACGTCGGGATCGTCGGCGTACTGCACGATCTTCTGGATGACGGTCTCCTTCTCCTCGACAAAGTTGTCGGGATAGACGTCGGTGGTGATCATGTCGCCGTACTTGCCCTCCAGCATCATGGCGGCGGCGCGTTCGTCGATGGCCTGGGACATGGTGCCCGTCACGACGGCGATCTTGTAGCCCTTGGACTCGGTTTCCGCGGACGCGGCCACGACCATGGTCATAACCATCGCCGCTACCAGCAGCGCGCAAAGCAGCTTCTTCATGTGTCTTCCTCCTAAAGTTTATAATGCGGTTATTTAACCACTTATCATAATACCATAAAACAGATTGGTTGTCCAGCACTGTGACACATTCTTCATTTTATCTTATCATCACAATTATGGCAAAAAAAGCGCCAAGTGTTGAAGACAATATGACCCCGCGCATAAAATATGAAATATGCATATGTATATTCGATGCATATATGCATTTGTTTTCACAATAAAACGCAGGAATTTCCAGAAAATGCGTCGTATATTAATTTCATATTCAATGCATATACACTGCACGAACCGCATAAATAATGGCACAACCAATTGCCGGGAGGATGTTTTCATGGAAAGCCTGAAATCAGGAATGCGCCGTTTTTCCGGGATGGACGCCCGAAGCAAGGCGCTCGTTGTCGCCGCGCTGGCGCTGATTGTCGCGCTCATCATCGCGCTGTGCATATCCATTGGTATGCGCGCGAATATACAAGGTGAATATACAGCCGCCCGGGACAAGGCCGGGTCGGCCCTCTACGACAACCTGTTCATATTGATGCAAACCTTCGATTCCACCGCCGTGCCCAACATCGACGTGCGCAACGCCATATTGCCCCAGATGCGCAGCTACTACATCGCCTCCATCACGCTGAACAACCTGCTGGCCCAGACCTACGGCTCCCGCTACGCCGTGCTGAACGAAGAGGACCAGGAGAGCCTGACCAGCGCCTTCACCGCCTATGAGGCCGCCTACCAGAACAACACCTCCACCGACCTCGCCCGCGCCGACATGCAGCTGTGCATGGAGCGCATCAAGGATCTGCTGAACACCCGGTACAGCCAGGGCGTGCTGAAGCCGGGGAGGTGAATTCTGATTTGTCGGGCTGACGCCCGTTTGAAGGGGGACAGGTCCCCCTTCAATACATCCTCCTCAGATTTGCCTGAAATCGCAAGCGATTTCCGGGCGGCAAATCTGCAAGGAAGCTTTTTTCACTCTGGTCGACAGGC
>JAFWEL010000192.1 GCA_017512905.1 Clostridia bacterium | reverse complement strand
TTTTTTGCTCTGGTCGACAGGCTCCCTGCCGCAAAAAAGGCCCCGCCCGCGGCGTACACGCCGCCGCGTACGATTAAAGATCGGGGCGCTGCCGCCCCCGATACCCCCGGTAAGTTAGCCAAAGGGGAGTTCGTCATCAGCTCGATAAATCAGAACATACTAAGCGTTTCCGTCGTGCTCATTATACCCCACGCCAACCTTCGGCGCAAGGGGTTGGGGGTGGACGGAGGATGTCGAACAATGGTGAATATTAAAAATTATCATAAAATATGTTGAAAGTATCTCGGATTTACGATAGAATAAGCTATGCTACGATAATGGGTAGTTGTGGGTGGGGGCGACGGAGGCCGGCCGGATCCATCCATCATCATTGGGGGTAATTGCAGGTATGTCCGAAAGGATTGCGGGCCGGATGCGGGTGTTGGCCATCATCCTCGTGCTGATGATGACCTGCGCGACCGCGCTGGCCGATTCGATAGAGGTCAGGCTGAACGCCTCGGCGAAGGTCTATTCCGCGCTGAACGCCTCGGCAAAGAGCGTCACGGCGCCCAAGGGCCTGGAGGTCAGCCTGAGGGCCTGCGCAAAGGGCTGGGGCCGGGTGGTCTACAAGGGCAGGACGGGTTACATCCGCCTGAAGTACCTGGACCGGGTCAACCCACTGAAGGCCTACGTCGCCCGGAGCGCCACAGTCTACAGGGACGCCTCCGCGTCCAGGACGCTCACCACGGTGTCCGCGGGCGCTCAGGTCTACGCGCTGGGCGTGGAAGGCAGCCTCGTGCGCATCATGAACAGGAGCAAGACCTGGAAGGGCTACATCCAGTCCGGGGTGCTCACATCCGAAAAGCCTCAGTCCCCTAAGGGCGGCGCGATACCGGCCCAGCTGGCGGCGACGGCGGAGGGCGCAAAGGCGTCGAAGATCGAAAAGACCATCTATGTGGCCCAGGCGCTGCTGGGCGCACCCTGCTCCGAAACGCCCAATCCGCCGAAGAGCTTCGACTGCGCCGGCTTCACGGCCTACTGCTATGGCAAGGCCTGGAAGGACATCCTGAAGGGCAGCGTCAGGAACCAGGGCTACGATGAGCGGTTCGAGCGCGTCGACGGCGTCGGCCGGCTCAAACGGGGCGACCTGGTGTGCTTCAACACCGTCGATGACCGGGACCTTTGCGACCACGTGGGCATCTACCTGGGCAAGGGCTACTTCCTCCACGCCTCCTCGGTGGCAAAGAAGGTCATCGTCAGCCAGCTCAAGAGCGGCTATTACAACCGGGTGTTCAGCTGGGGTATGCGGATATTCTCATAGAGGGACAAAAAATACGGCGCGATTCCGCCTGGAATCGCGCCGTATTTGTCATAAGCTGATCTCCCCGGTGAACACCGTCTCGGCGGGGCCGGTCATGAACAGGTGGCCGCCGTCGTCCCAGCGGATGTTCAGCGTCCCTCCCGGCAGGCGGACGTCGGCCTGCCTCGGCAGCAACCGTTGGCTGGCCCCCGCGGCCAGCACGGCGCAGGCCCCGGTGCCGCAGGCCAGCGTGGGCCCGTCGCCCCGCTCCCACACCCGCACCCGGACGGCGTCGCCCTCCAGGCGGCAGAATTCGATGTTGCAGTGGCGGGGGAACACCGGGTGGCGCTCCAGCAGCGGCCCCAGGGCGGCGAAGGTCCCGTCGTCCGGGAACAGGTCGAAGGTGACGGCGTGGGGGTTGCCCATGCTCACGCAGAAGAAGTCCAGCTTGTGCCCGCCCACCTCCAGGGTGATGGCGTTGGAATCCGACGCCACCGGGATGGACGGGGGATCGAAGCAGGGCGCGCCCATGTCCGCGGTGACGCTCTCCACCGCGCCGTCGCCGTCGATTTTCAGCGTCAGCTCCAGGATTCCGGCCAGCGTCTCCACCCGAAGGGGGTTGCGCCTGCAAAGGCCGGTGTCATACAGGAATTTGCCCAGGCAGCGCAGGCCGTTGCCGCACATCTCCGCCTCGCTGCCGTCGCTGTTGAGGATGCGCATGTCCGCGTCGGCCCGCCGGGAGGGCAGGGCCAGGATCAGCCCGTCCGCGCCGATGCCGAAGTGCCGGTCGCAGAGCCGGAGGGCCAGGGCCCCCGGGTCCTCGGGCGCGCCGTTGAAGCCGTCGAGCAGTATAAAGTCGTTGCCAATGCCGTGCATCTTGGTGAATCGCATGCCGGTCGCCGCCTTCCTGACAATCGTGTCGCCTTCATTATAGCCGATGGCGGCTGCCGATGCAAGGCGCAAGCGTTTACATGGCCTTTAAACAGCCGTGATTGACATCCATGCGACGCCTGTGATACAATACGCCGCGTATTGTCCCGGTAAAACGGCACAGGGGAAGAATGACGCGCATGGCGCGATTTGGAGGTTTCAGATGATGAAGAGGACGATGGCGCTGCTTCTGGCCATGGTGATGCTGCTGACCGGCGCGTCTGCCCTGGCGCAGTCCTACGGCTCGCGGATCGAGCTGACGAAGATCCGGATTTCTCTGCTGGGCAGCGAGAACAAGAATGTGGCGCGGCTGCACGGCATGGGCCTGGTGGTGACGGTGGGCAGCGCCGAGAACGTGCCCACGCTCCAGGTCTCCCTGACCTACGGCGACAACCAGCAATTGGACGGCGTGGCCCAGATCGTCGATAACCAGGCCATCATGTGCCTGGGCGGCGTCAACGGCACCTTCTACGCCGACCTGGACGACCTGTTCGGCGAGGGGCAGGGCGACCTCGTGTCCAGCGCCATCGGAAGCGCCCTGCTGATGTTCGGCTCGAAGCCGAAGATGATGCTGCAGATGGTGCTGCCCATCGACAAGAAGGGCGTGTTCAAGAAGACCTTCATGATCTCCGCGGAGCGCTACAGGGCCTACATCGAGCCCCTGGTGCTGGCCCTGGAGAACACCGGGACCCTGCGGGAGGAGGACGTCCAGTCGCTGCAGGAGGTCCTGCCCAAGGGGGACGGGGACGTGAAGTTGTCCGTGCGCTACAACCCCAATTCCGACAGCCTGCGCATCCGGCTCACCCAGGATGGCGAGGGCGTCTATGTGCGCGGCACCATGCACCTGTCCACCGAGACCATGGAGATGGTCAACATCAGCGAGGATGAGGTCAAGTACAACCTGCTGGACCTGGAGGACAGCGTGGTGGAGGAGATGCGCGGCGAGCTGGAATACATGGGCTTCAAGCTGGATTCCTTCGTCGAGAATTCCAACATGCGCAAGCTGGTGGGCGACGGGGAATAATTTCCCTCCCAATACAAAGCCTTCGCCGGGATGACAGGCCATCCTGTTCCCGGCGAAGGCTTTGTTGTTTGGCGCGGGTGTGGGAAATTCTGATTTGTCGCGGGCTGATGACGAACTCCCCTTTGGCTAACTTACCGGGGGTATCGGGGGCGGTAGCGCCCCGATCTTTAATCGTACGCGGCGGCGTGTACGCCGCGGGCGGGGCCTTTTTTGCGGCAGGGAGCCTGTCGACCAGAGCAA
>JAFWEL010000191.1 GCA_017512905.1 Clostridia bacterium | reverse complement strand
CGACCAGAGCAAAAAAGGCTTCCTTGCAGATTTGCCGCCCGGAAATCGCCTGCGATTTCAGGCAAATCTGAGGAGGATGTATTGAAGGGGGACCTGTCCCCCTTCAAACGGGCGCAAGCCCGCGACAAATCAGAATTTTTCCATCATCTCCCGCATCCCCATGAACCCTTCGATCTGTGCGCATCTGAGCATTCCCGACAGCGCGGTGGCATTGGCGTGATCGCCCCTGGCCACCGCATCCTGCATTTTGGCCAGGTCCCGCAGCCGACCGGTCAGGGCCGCGCACAACGCGTTCTCCCCTGCCCCGGGAATGGCGGCCAGGGAATCGGCCAGCGCCGCAGCCTCCGTCGCCGCCAGCGCGCACAGCGTCCGGGCGGCGTCAGGGGTGATCTCCCCCTTATCCAGCTGCAACGCGACCTCTCCCAGCTGCCTGCCCTGACGCCTTAGCAGCGCGTCCGCCCCGGCGACAGCCTCAATCTGCACCACCGGAGCCGTCACCCGCAGGGTCAGCCCCTTCGCCTCCAGATGGATGACCTCGGCAGGGATCCCCTCCGTTTCCGTCAGCCGCTGCGATATGCGCTCCGCCGTCTTCCGGGAATCGTACAGCGCCCCCAGCACCCGCCACTGGCCGTCCAGCTCCCGCACACAGCCCGCAGCGCCCCGCCCCACCCAGGCCGACGCCTGCAGCCGCGCCGCCTGCTGGCTCTCACAGGTCGCCATCGACACCGCCCAGCCCGACAGGTCGTCGAAGGCGATCTCCTTCGTCACCCGTGGCGTGGCGGCCATGCTCTCCACCGCGTCCGGCCTCTTCACGTCCAGCGTCAGCACATACACCACCAGCATCGTCACGCACAGCGCAACCGCCAGCGCCAGCGCCGTCGGTCGCTCCCGCCGCACCCGCACCCGCGTCATGCTCATCCCACCGCCTCCCTCCAAACAGGGTATGCGAAGAGAGGTAGTCATATTCTGATTTATCGAGCAGAGCTCGATAAATCAGAATTTGACCTTTTCATGACATCTCCCCGCCACCCCTGCCCACCCGGTGCCATTCATGCTATAATAAACGGACACTATGCTATAAATCGGGAGGATAACCCCATGGCTACGAACAACAATCAACCCCGCCGCAATCCGCCCCGCCGCCGCCGGCGGCAGGGCGTATCGGTGCTGGCGGTGATCGTGCTGATCATTCTCGCGCTGCTGATGGGCGCGTTCGCGGGGTACTTCATCGCCCGCAAGACCGACCCCCACATTCACACCATCCAGGAGCTGAACGACCGCGTCACCGAGCTGGAGAACACCCTCACGCTGATCGGCTACCCCCTGGGCGAGGACGTGGACCCGGCCCGCTGGGCCTATGACAACGCCGCCAACGACAACGTCCTGGAGGACCTGAGCGGCGGCAGCTTCGCCGACGACGAGGACGACCTGTGGAACGATGATTCCCTGCTGGGCGCCACCCTGCCCGAGGACGCCGACCCGGTGGTGGTAGCTGAGTTCCAGGGCGGCCAACTGCTGTCCAACGAGGTCATTCCCGAATACAACGACCAGCTGACCAGCCAGATCTTCTCCGGCCACAGCGCTGACGAGGTGGCCGAGGACACACTGAACCGGGTGCTGAAGAAGCTGGCCGGCGACAAGCTGATCGCCCTGCGCGCCGCCGAACTGGGCCTGACCGACCTGAGCGACGAGGACCTGGCCCAGATCCGCCAGCAGGCCGCCGCCAACTACGACACTCAGTTGGACGACTACGTGGCCTTCTCCGAGGATCCCAACGAGACCCGGGAGAGCGCCGTCAAAAAGCTGGAGGAGGAGGGCGTGACCCTGGAATCGGTGGTGGAATCGCTGAAGCAAAGCTGGTGGAGCCAGAAGTACTTCGAGCACATCGTCAAGGACGTCGCCGTCACCGACGATGATATCCAATCCTGCTACGACGCCCTGCTCGCCGCCCAGCGGGAGGAATACACCGCCTATCCCGAGGACTTTGAATACGCCCACACCAACAGAGAGCTGGTGGTGTTCCGTCCGGAGGGCTACCGCGCCGTGCGTGACATCCTGATCCCCTTCAGTGCCGAGGACGCCGTGGTGGTGGCCACGCTGACCGAGCAGGTCGAGCTGGGCACCGCCGACGAAAACGCCCAGGGCCAGATCGACGCCATGTACGAAACCCTCGAGGCCACCGTCAAGGAGGCCCAGGACCGACTGAATGCCGGGGAATCCTTTGAAAGCCTGATGGACGCCTACAGCTGCAGCCCCGCCCTGAAGGAAGCGCCGCTGCGCAACGAGGGCTACTACATCACCGCCGCCAGCTTCGTCAATTCCCTGGAATACGTCGAGGGCAGCATGATGCTGGAGCAGCCCGGCCAGGTCTCCGCACCGCTGCGCAGCCCCCTCGGCCTGCACCTGGTGCAGTACATCGGCGACGTCACCCCCGGCCAGGTACCCCTTGATGACGTCCGCGACGCTGTCGCCGCCGAAGCCCTGAAGCAGAAGCAGACCCAGTACTACGAGCAACAGCGCGACGCCCTGCTGGAGGCCGCCCAGGTGAAATATTACCCGGAAAGGCTGAGGTAAGGGCATAAGAAAAGATCCTCCGCAAAGCGAAGGATCTTTTTTTGCAAATTCTGATTTGTCGCGGGCTTGCGCCCGTTTGAAGGGGGACAGGTCCCCCTTCAATACATCCTCCTCAGATTTGCCTGAAATCGCAGGCGATTTCCGGGCGGCAAATCTGCAAGGAAGCCTTTTTTGCTCTGGT
>JAFWEL010000190.1 GCA_017512905.1 Clostridia bacterium | reverse complement strand
GCTTGCCCGCCCGACTGGGAATCAATGCCTGCCAGTCAGGAAATCTGTGTCGACAGGCGCAGATTTCCGCGTTCCTCTCCCACTCGCGCAAAATCCTCAGATTTTGCGCGACAGGCTCACGCATTCATGCGTGAGCCGTGGGCATCATCCAGTTTTCCCTTGCGTCCCCGACCATTCTGATTTATAATAGGGTATATCATCATCGACGGAGGCAGATATGCCCGACACGAAATTCAGCTGGCGCGGCCTGCGCGAGCACCTGCGGAAATACTTCATATTCTACCTGCTGGGCATCGCCCTGGGCGTCTTTGGCGCGGAAATGCTCTGGACCATGACCCGGCCCCGCATTCCCAGCGAGGCCAGCGTGAACATCTACCTGGCGGCGGGCTATTCCGACGCCGAACCGCTCCAGGCCATGGCCCCGGACCTCCTGGCGCGGCTCCGGGCCGACGACGACACGATCCAACAGGTGTACTTTGAAAGCCTGATGTACAACGACCAGGTCTACACCAGCAACATGCTGCTGCTGACCCGGCTGTCCGTGGGCGAGTGCGACGCCTTCCTGGCCAGCCAGGAGGCCATGGACGCGCTGGTGACCTCCGAGACGCTGGTGCCGCTGGACGACGCCCTGGCGGAGGGCTGGATGAGCGGCATTGGCCTGGAGCCCTACGTGATCACCACCGAGGACGAGGACACCGGCAAAACCGCCACCTGGACGGCGGGGCTGCGCCTGGACAGCGTGGACGCGCTGGCGGAGATGGGCGCGTTTGACAACGAAGGCGCGTTCCTGTGCGTCACCACCAATGGCGGCAACACCGAGGCCGCCATGAAGGCCCTGGAATACCTGATGCGCGACCTGACGGAGGCAAGCCATGCTGCAACAAAAGCTGCGTAACCGCCAGCCCACCGCCCTGCAGGGGGTAGGGCTGATCCTGCTGATCGCCCTGGCCGTGTTCGCCGGCTCGGCCTTCTTCACGCTGCTGCAGCGGCGCGTCGGGCCGCTGGCCTCGGCGCTGTTCATCGCCTACGGCTGCGCCATCGCCTGGTTCCTGCTGAACTGGTACGCCCTGAGCTTCGTCTACACCGCCACCGACGACGTGCTGCGCATCTGCCGCGCCTACGGCAAGCGGGAGCGCTTCGCCGCCGACATCTGGCTGAACCGGGTGGAGGCCTGGGGCCCGCCCGAGGAGATGAAGCGGCGCTATCCCCGGGCCAGGGTGCTGCAGGCCACCCGCGCCCAGTGCGAATATGAGCCCCTGGCGCTGGTCTATCGGGACAGCGACAGCCTCGCCATGGCCGTGATCCAGCCCGACGAGGCCATGCGCGCCCACCTAATGCAGGCCATCCGAAAGGCCGGCAAGTAGGGCGATTCTCAACAGTCTGCGCAAGCGATGCGCTTGCGCAGACTGTTTTGTTGTCTGGAGAGAGATAAATCAGAATTTTCCCCTCCATATTGACCGGCGCATGCCAATACGTTATAATATCATCAGGTTAGTATGAACTTTTATAGAATTTCAGCCCTTGCAGGCGGCGAGGTGGTTTTATGTTGTTGCATCGTTGGATCATGGGGCTGGCGGTCGCGGCGGTCGTGGCGCTGGCAGCGGTGTCGCCGGCCCTGGCGGAGAGCCTGGAGGACGGCGAGGCCGAGTCGCAGTACCTGGAAAACGCGTGGAACTTCGTGGACGCGTCGATGGACGTCTCCGCGGGCATTCCCGCAGACGCCCGGGGGGTGCTGGCCGACATCCGGGAGGCCGGGGTACTGCGGGTGGCCACCGAGCCCTATTTCCCGCCCCAGGAATTCATCGATCCGGACCTGGAAGGCCAGGACAGCTATGTGGGCGCGGACATGGCCCTGGCCCGGCTGATCGCGTCGCGCATGGGCGTGGCGCTGCAGATCGTGCCGATGGACTTCTCCGAGGTTCTGCCCGCGGTGTCCGAGGGCAGCTGCGACCTGGCCATCTCCGCCCTGTCCTACACCCCGGGCCGGGCCGCGCAGATGACCTTTTCAAAGGGCTATTTCTACGCCGGCACCCGGACCGGCAGCGGGCTGATGATCCGCGCCGCGGACAGCGGCCGCATCACCGGCGTCGCCAGCCTGGTGGGCCGGAACATCGCGGCCCAGAGCGGTTCGCTCCAAGAGGCGCAGATGTATGAGCACGTATTCCATTACCGGGAATTCAGGCGCATGAGCTCGGTCCAGGCGCTGTACAACGCCCTGATGGACGGCACCATCGACGCGGCGATGGTGGACAAGGCCACCGGCGTCGCCTACATCGAATCCAACCCCCGCTGCGGACTGATGATGGTGCCCGGGGTCCATTTCACGCTGGAGGAGCAGTTCGAGGGCGACCGCATCGCCGCCCGCAAGGGCGAGGGCGAGCTGATCGCCTTCGTCAACGGCGTGATCGACGAGGTGCTCTCGTCCGGACAGTATATGGCCTGGTATGAAGAAGCGACAGCGCGCGCCAGCGCCCTTGGCCTGTAGGCATACGCACCGCAGCTTTTCCAATCTGTAACTGTTCGGGCGCAGGAAATTCTGATTTATCGAGCTGATGACGAACTCCCCTTTGGCTAACTTACCGGGGGTATCGGGGGCGGTAGCGCCCCGATCTTTAATCGTACGCGGCGGCGTGTACGCCGCGGGCGGGGCCTTTTTTGCGACGCGAAGC
>JAFWEL010000189.1 GCA_017512905.1 Clostridia bacterium | reverse complement strand
TTGGGCCCTGGCGTTCCCCCTCTCTCAAGCCTTACCTCAATATACCACTAACTCACCGTTGTCATGATACAAAACCCTTACCGATGTCCTGACACAACATAGCCACTATTTCTAATCCCTAGTCCCTAATCCCTAATCCCTATTCCCCCCTGGCCCATTCATCCTCGGGCAGGGTTTCCAGGATCTCGGGCGTCGCGCCCGCGGAGGGATAGCTCCAGGTTTCCTCCGCCGGGGTCGGGGAGGGCGTGGGCGTGGCGTTGGGCGCGGGCGTGGCGGTGGCGCCGCCGGACTGGGTGCCGGTGCGCATGGCGGGCAGGGCCTCGTCGGAATCGGTCTCGATGACCTCGCGCAGCACGAAGACCTCCTCGATGTGCCGAAAGTCCACCGACGGGGTGACGACGGCGTAGCTGCCCTCGCTGCCGCCGTCCATCGAGATGGCGGTGATGGTGCCGATATGCAGACCCTTGGGGAACAGGGAGTCGGTGCCCGAGGTAATGACGGTGTCGCCGGGCATGACGCTGTTCAGGCTGGGCAGGTAGTAGATATAGCAGGCGGCGTCAGTGGAGGTGGCAGCCACGCGGCCGCGCATGATGCCGTTGTCGCGGGTGCTCTGCACCATGCAGGCCACCGCGCTGCGGGAATCCACGATGCAGATGACCTTGGCGTAGTTCATGCCCGCCTCGTACACGCGGCCGATCAGGCCGTCGCCGTTGACCACGGACATGCCTGCGCCCACGCCGTCGGCCTTGCCCCGGTTGATGGAGAAGGTCTCGAACCACTGGCCCGGCTCCCGGGCGATCACCCGGGCGAAGATGGGGTCCAGGGATTCATAGCGGCTCTTGGCGTCCAGCTCATTTTTGAGCCGCTCGTTTTCCCGAACGGCCTCCTGGGCGCTGCTCAGCTGCAGGCTCAACTGCTGGTTCTCCAGGGAAAGGGCCTCGTATTCCGCCTCCAGGCGGTCAAAGTCGCGCCACCGGTGCACAAAATCCTTCACGCCGTTGGCGGCCCCGGTGAACACGCTCTGGATGCGGCTGAACAGTGAGCCGATGCCGTTCTCAGCGATGGAGATTTCGCTGCTGTTGCGCAACACCAGGAAGAAAATGATGGCGGCAACCACGATCAGCACCAGTATGGAAAACAGCACGCGCCGGCGCGCGTTGCGCCTGCGCCGCAGCTCCTGTGACGACGGTCGCGCGCCGCGCTTTTTCTTGCCGGTGCTCTTGGCTGTTGGCTTCTTCTTAGGCATTTATCTGTTGACTCCCCTTTGAAGGAAGGTGAATATCATTATATCTCGATCAGGCAGCCGCTCTGCTCGAACTTCTGCATCAGCCGGTCGCTGGAGGCGATCATGCACAGGCCCAGAGCGGTGTCGTCCTGGGGGTTTTCATCGATGCTGACCCGAAGTCCCAGCATCTCGCCCAGGCGCTCGCTCAGGCCCTCCAGCAGCGCGCCGCCGCCGGACAGATACAGCCCCTGGGGCAGTATGTCCTCGGCCAGCTCCGCCGGAATGTTCTCGAAGGCGTCGCGGATGCTCTCCACCAGCGCCTCCAGGGGCGGCTGCAGGGCGTTGTGCACGTCCGCGGCGGTGATCTCCACGGTGGTGGGCTTGCCGGTGGCGGCATCCCGGCCCCGCAGGGAGACCTTCTGACGGATCAGCGTGGGGGAGCGCATGGCCGAGCCCAGGTCGATCTTCAAATCCTCCGCGGTGCGCTGGCCGATGATCAGGCCCTTTTCCCGGCGGATGTAGCGCATGATGGCCTCGTCCATGCCCAGCGAGCCGATGCGCAGCGTTCGCGCGGCCACGACCCCGTTCATCGACACGATGGTCACGTCGGTGGTGGACCCGCCGATGCACACCAGCAGAGACCCCCGGGGCTCCTCGATGGGGACCCCCGCGCCCAGCGCCGCCGCCACGGACGAGCGCACCATGGCGCTTCGGCGCGCCCCGGCGGTGCGCACGGCCTCCTCCAGGGCGGCCTGCTCCACCCGGGTGCAGCCCTGGGACATGGACACCACCAGCCGGTTCTTTTCCAGCGCCCGGCGCTTGCCCAGGGCCTTTTCCGCCAGCCGCTGGATCAGCGCGGAGGCGAGCTCGATGTTGCCCACCGCGCCGTCGTTGACGGGGGAGAGCAGCGCCACGTCCTTGGGGGTGCGCCCCAGCATCTGCCGGGCGTCCCGGCCCACGGCCAGGATCTGGTCGGTGTCCTCCCGCAGGGTCAGCACATAGCTGGGTTCCCGCAGGACGATGCCCTCGTTTTCAAGACATATCGTTACATTGGCGGAGCCCAGGTCGATGCCCACGCCGCCGGATGAAAAAACGCCCATGACAAACCTCCGTGTTCAGAGATCATCCTGCGATAAAAAAGATTCTTTGCTTCATTCAGAAAGACGACGGTTTTCCTGTCATCCGGAGTGTAGCGTCAGGGATCTTTATCTCAGATTCCGAAGCTCTTTAACATTTCCCCGACCTCCGCCACAGGGAAGCCGACCACGTTTTCATATTCGCCGTCCAGCCCTGCCACGAAGGGGGCGGCCCCGCCCTGGATGGCGTAGGCCCCGGCCTTGTCCATGGGTTCGCCGGTGGCGATGTAGGCGTCGATTTCCTCCGGGGTGATCTCCCGGAAGGTGACGCCGGTGCGCACAGTGCGCGTCTCGGATTGGCCCGTTTCCGCGTCCAGCACACACACGCCGGTGAACACCTCGTGCTCCCGGCCGGAGAGGGCGGCCAGCATCGCGTGGGCCTCCTTCGCGTCGGACGGCTTGCCCAGGGGCGCGCCGTCCAGGGACACCAGGGTGTCAGAGGCGATGATGACGCCTCGGACATAATGCCCGGCGGCGGCATGGGCTTTGCGCTGGGCCAGGGTATGGACGATATCCCGGGCGTGGCCGGTCACATGCTCGTCCACGTCGGGTGTACAAATTTCAAAGGTGTAGCCCATCCGCGCCAGCAGCTCGCGCCGGCGGGGCGAGCCGGAGGCCAGGATCAGGGGCCGTTTTGACTGTTCAGACATGTTCAATCCTCGGCAATTCACAGTTTTTCGCAGAATAAACCATCAAATATTATACCACACATCGAAGGGGAATTAAAGCGATTTGGGATTGCAAACGGGTTTTGTCACGAACATATTACACATTAAAAACAAAGAAGCGCCGGGCTGGATGGGCGAGGCCTCCAGCCCGGCAAAACCGAAATACGTCTATTTATAACAGACTTTGGTTTGTTACAGACGGACAATGGTCTGTTTTTGGCTAGAAACTGTATCGGTGACCCACCAAGGCCGCTACGATGGGGACGCATACCGGATTACGCCGCCGCCTCCACGGCGGACCCGCCCTTCAGCAGCGCGTCAATGGCCAGTATGATTTCAGGGTTTTTGTAATCCATGCTGTCCAGGCCATAAATGATCGTATCGGCGAAGTTATCCGCCAGCGTCTCCTCGGGGTCGATCACGTAGTCGGTGTTCCGGCCGAACACGTCCCAGAAATTGGCGGCGTCACTGGAGGTGTAGATTGTGGTCGTATCGTCGATGGGCACCAGACCGGTCTGCATTTCGTCGAACATCGAATCCCCCTTCTGAGTAAATGGCTTTCGGGTGGTGAATACGACTACGCAGTTTGTCATCCGTCCATTGATGTCAAAAGCGGCATAGGAATTGTGATGCTCCACGTCCGGGTTGGCGATGATCTGGTCCCTGATCTCCGGGGAGAATTCATAGTCGTCGTCTACCACCGTGAAGCCGAGGATGGCGTACATCGCGGCGCGAAAGTCGGGGTGGTTGCGGGTCAGGCAGTGGAAGATCTCGTGGGCAATGACGTCGTCGAAGGAATCCTTTATCGCAGGGTCGTCAGAAAGACCGAATTTCAGCATGCTTTTGCCGAGGTAAATCTGTGTGCCATGGGTGTAGGCCCAGGCGTCGCATTCCTCCCGCATGGTGGTCTTGGCAAACACGATGTCGTCCATGGGCGGCAGGGTATAGCCCCGCTCGGCGAAGACCCTTTGAATCCGGTCCATCGCCTGGTCGATAGACTCCTTCTCCGCGTCGGTAAAGTCCAGGGTCTGCTGCGCGGTAAAGGCTTCCAGCTCCTCCAGCGTGGCGTTCAGCTTCTGCATGCGGAAGTTCAGGTCGTTCTGGGTCAGGTTGTCGTAATAATCCCGATTGCCCAGCAGCAGCTCCGCCGCCTCCTTCGCGTCCGCGAAGCGGTAATCGATCCCGCCGCCCTCGGCGAGGCAGGCGGGGAGGAGGAGAGACAGGATCAGCACGATAAGGAATACCTTCTTCACGGAAATGACCTCCTTCCATAGAACAGAGAATTGAGAATGGGGATAACGATAGGCTGCATGATCGGTCCATCGACGCTTCATTCTCAATTCTCATATTATATTTGAGCTTATTCAGTCAGGTAAATTCTGATTTATCGGGCTGACGCCCGTTTGAAGGGGGACAGGTCCCCCTTCAATACATCCTCCTCAGATTTGCCTGAAATCGCAGGCGATTTCCGGGCGGCAAATCTGCAAGGAAGCCTTTTTTGCTCTGGTCGACAGGCTCC
>JAFWEL010000036.1 GCA_017512905.1 Clostridia bacterium | reverse complement strand
TTGCGCCGCCCGCCGGGTACAACGACACAGTTCGTACCCTGGCGGGCGTCGCAACGCCGCCCCTACAGCTGTTTTATGCAGCGATATTCATTTTATACCAGCCCTCTGTTTTTTGGGGAGGGATGGCATTATTTGGTGGGGAATTCGATGATGACGGACTCAAAGGGCCGCAGGCTGTAGGTCAGCATGTGGGTATAGCCGTCGCAGTCGTGCCACTGGGCGGTCAGCGGCGGGATGCCGCCGATCTCAGCGGGGTTGCCCTGTCCGGGGAGGCTGTCGTAGGTGGAGAAGATGCGGTTGTAGAAGCCCTCCATGGGCACGCCCACGGTGTAGTCGTGATACTCCATCGGGGAGAAGTTGCACACCACCAGCACCGCGCCGTCGTAGTTCCAGGGATTGCGGCGGTAGTAGGCCACGATGTTGCGGTCGGCGTCGCCCCGGTTCACCCACTCGAAGGTGGTGGGGTTCTTGCTGTCCATATACAGGCAGGGATGGGTCTTGTACACGTGCAGCAGGTTGTTCACGCACTGCATCACGTCCCGGTGGGCGAAGTCGTCCGCCAGATGCCAGTCGATGCTCTCCTTCACGTTCCACTCCCGGTTCATGGCGAACTCCTGGCCCATGAACAGCAGCTTCTTGCCCGGGAAGGTAAACTGCCAGGTGTACAGCGTCTTGACCTCGCCCATCCTGTCGGCCTCGCTGCCGGGGGCCTTGTTCACCATGGAGCCCTTGCCGTAGACCACCTCGTCGTGGGAAAGCACCAGCACGTAATTTTCCGAGAAGGCATAGTCGGCGGTGTGGGTCAGGTTGCCGTGGTGCCACTTGCGGTAGACCGGGTCCAGGTTCATGTAGCGCAGGGTGTCGTTCATCCAGCCCATGTTCCACTTGAAGGTGAAGCCCAGTCCGCCGTGATCCACCGGCTCGGTGATGCCCCACTCGGCGGAGGAATCCTCGGCGATCAAAAAGCCGGTGGTTTTGCCGCAGACCTCGTAGTTCAGCTGGCGCATGAAGTCCATGCTCTCCAGGTTCATGCGGCCGCCGAACACGTTGGGCCGCCACTCGCTGCGGTCGTAGTCGTTGTACAGCATCGAGGCCACCGCGTCCACCCGCAGGGCATCGATGTGGAACTCCCTGATCCAGTAGATGGCGTTGGCGATCAGGAAGGAACGCACCTCGGGCTTGCCGTGGTCGAAGGCCAGGGTGCCCCACACCGGGAATTCCCGGCGCAGCGGGTCGCTGTTTTCATACAGCGGCGTGCCGTCGAACCAGCCCATGGCGAAATCGTCCTTGGGGAAGTGGGCCGGCACCCAGTCCAGGATCACGCCGATGCCCGCCTTGTGCATGGCGTTCACGAAGTAGCGGAAGTCGTCGGGAGTGCCGTAGCGGCTGGTGGGGGCGTAGTAGCCCGTCACCTGGTAGCCCCAGGACAGGTCGAAGGGATGCTCGCAGACGCCCATCAGCTCGATGTGGGTAAAGCCCATGTAGGTCAGGTACTGGGTCAGGTCGTCGGCCAGCTGGCGGTAGTTCAGGAAGCCATCCTCGTCCCAGTCGCCCTGGAAGCCCTTCTTCCAGCTGCCCAGGTGCACCTCGTAGATGGACATGGGGCGCTCCACGACCCTGGTGTTGTCCCGCTGGGCCTGGTGGATGTCGTCATCCCAGGGGAAGGTGTCCAGCTCGCAGACGATGGAGGCGCTCTGAGGGCGCTTCTCGAACCAGAAGCCGTAGGGATCGGACTTGTAGCGCTTCACGCCGTCCGCGCCGGTGATGACGTAGCGGTAGGCGTCGCCGGGGCCCACGCCCTCGAGGAAGCACTCCCACACGCCGGGGTCGCCCGCGGCGCGGTGCATCCACTTTTCGTTCTCCCAGCCGGTCTTCGCGGTGATGACCGAGACATACTGGGCGTTGGGGGCCCACACGTTGAACCACGTGCCCTGTACGCCCTCCGCCTCGCCCGGATGGGCGCCAAGCTTTTTATAGACCTCGTAGTTCGTGCCCTGGTGGAACAGGAAGCTGTCGTAGTCGGTAAATACGGCCCTGCGCTCTGTATTTTCTGCCATGGGGAATCCCTTCCTTTCGACTGTCCGGCTGTTATTTTTCCGGTGTGAGTATCATAGCGCTGTGGGCGGGCACAGACAGGCGAAGCACGCCCTGGGATACGGCGCCCGCGGAAACGTCGGTCGTGTCGTAGCCATCCTCTGTCGTCGTCAGTCGGGTCAGCAGCGTGGTTTCGTCGGGAATGCCGAGATCCCGGAGGGGAAGGTCGAGCAGCATGGGCCATTCCGTGTTGTTGCAGGCCACGATCACCGCGTCGTCGGCGTCAAACCGGGCATAGGCGATGTAGCCGTAGCCCGCGCACAGGGGCTTGACGCTGCCCTGGCGCAGCACCGGCAGTTCGGCGCGCAGCTTCGCCAGCGCCCGGTAAAAGGCGATCAGCGCCGCGTCCTCATGGCCCCAGGGATAGGTGCGCCGGTTGTCCGGGTCCGTCCAGCCGGTGAGGCCCGCCTCGTCGCCGTAGTAGATCGTCGGCGCGCCGGGCCAGGTCATCTGGATCACCACCGCCTCGCGGAAAACGTCGGGCTGGATGTCCGTGTCGGCCTCCTCGGCCCCCACGGTGTGCAGCCGGCCAATCTTGCCGTTGGTGCGGGTCATGAAGCGGCTGTGGTCGTGGTTGTCCAGCTCGTCCATGGCGGAATAGACCGAGGACGTGGGCATATGGGACATGGCGTCGAAGATCGTCCCGAAGAAGGCCATGCCGTTCTGGTACAGGTCGTCCCGGCGATAGTCCGAATGCTTCTCCACGCCCGTGAGGAAGAAGGACAGCGGGTCCATGAAGGCGTCGTAGTTCATCACGGTGTCCCACTCGTCGCCGCCCAGCCAAGGCGCGGGATTGCCGTAGTGCTCCGCGATGATCAGTACATCGGGGTTCACGGCCTTCACCCGGCGGCGGAATTCCTTCCAGAACAGGTGGTTGAACTCCAGCGTCAGGCCCAGGTCCGCGGCCACGTCCAGCCGCCAGCCGTCCACGCAGAAGGGCGGGGAAACCCACTTCTCCGCCACCCGGTAGATCTCGTCACACAGCTGGCTGGAGCGCTCGTAATACAGCTTGGGCAGCGTCTCGATGTCCCACCAGCAGTGGTAATCCCGGGCGTCCCTGAAGTCGAAATAGGCCCGGTAGGGGCTTTTGGTGTCCTTGAAGGCGCCCTCCTTTTTGCCGTAGACGCCCTCCCGGTTCATCCAGCGGGCAAAGGAGCCGCAGTGGTTGAACACGCCGTCCAGTATGATCCGCATGCCCCGCCGGTGAACCTCCTCGCAGAAGGCGGCGAACCAGGTGTTGCTGGCCTCCAGGTTCAGCAGGTTGGTGGTGCGGGCCCTGTAGCGCGTGGCGTGGGCGTTGTCGTTGTCGCCTGGCGCCAGCACCTCGCCCTCGTCCAGCGGAATCACCGTCAGGTGGGGATCGACGTAGTCATAATCCTGGGTATCGTATTTGTGGGGGGACGGGGATACGAATATGGGGTTGAAGTAGATGACCTCCACGCCCAGCGATTGCAGGTAGTCCAGCTTTTCCAGCACACCCACCAGGTCGCCGCCGTAGTGGCAGCGGTAGTCGTCCGTCTCGGGCATGGCGTCCCAGGAGCGGGCATGGCGTATGTAATTCTTCGCGTACCAATATTCCCGGTCCATCACGTCGCTCTCCGGGTTGCCCTTATTGAAGCGGTCCGGCAGGATCTGGTATTGCACCGCGCCCTTGGCCCACTGGGGCACATGGAACCCCGGAATCACCTGAAAGGCCCCGTTCGGGTCCGCCGAGGGCACGGAGTCCACCCAGCGGGGGCCCCGCCGGTCGAAGTGAATGTACCGGTCCCCCCACCGCACCAGGAAGGAATAGAACACCGGCTGCGCGCGACAGTAGATTTTGGCCTCGTACCAGTCGAAGGCGTCGTCGCTCATATATTTCGACATGTGCGCCATGGCCGCGGGGAAGCCCTTGAGCAGCGTGATGGTCACCTCCGCCCCCTTCATGATCCGCAGGCGGATGGCGACGTAATCGCCCGGCTCCGGCTCGGTGGGCTTCCGGAACAGCTCCGTGCCGTCGCTGAATATCGAAGAAAAAAGCATGTCCATTTCGTTGTAGGGTTGATTCATGGAAAACCTCCAAACCGTTTAGGAGACTGCCTGCGGCGATTCCACAGGGATTGCCGCGCGCCGGAGCCCGGGTGGCGGCAATGTGTTACCCCTCATTATATCGTTGAAACGGCCTCTTTGCAATCAGGCATTCCAAATTGGCACAGTTATTTTTCATATTGTTAAACAACCCCGGCAGCGGTCACCTGGCCCGCCGCGTCAAATGCTGTGCGTCTGGGCCCCGGCGCGGTACTTGAGGATATACACCGCGAACAGCGCCACGGCGAAAACGATCCCCGCCGGATAGGCGATGGCCGCCTTCAGCCTCAGGCCCTCGTCCGCCATCAGGATGTAGGTCATGCTGACCGCGGACATGAAGGTGGCCGGCAGCGCCGTCACCAGGGAGCCGAGGCGCACACGGCCATTTTGCAGCAGATAGGCCGTCGCCACCCACAGACTGATCATCGCCAGGGTCTGGTTGGACCAGGAAAAATAGCGCCAGAGCACGTTGAAGTCCAGCTGGGTCAGCACCGCGGCCACCGCCAGCAGGGGCAGGGTCACGATCAGGCGGTTTTTGATGGGCTTCTGGTCCAGGTGGAACATCTCGGCCAGGATCAGGCGGGCGCTCCTGAAGGCGGTATCCCCCGAGGTGATCGGGCAGGCGATCACGCCGATGATGGCCAGCACCGCGCCTACCGGGCCCAGCATACCGGTGGAAATGTCATACACCGTGTCGGATTGGCCCAGCGTGGAAAGGGCGTTGTACAGGCCGCCCGTGGCGCCGTAGAAGGCCACGCCGGCGGCGGCCCATACCAGCGCGATCACCGACTCGGCCAGCATGGCGCCGTAAAACACCTTGCGGCCGTGCCTTTCCGAGGTGATGCACTTGGACACCATCGGCGACTGGGTGGCATGGAAGCCGGATATCGCGCCGCAGGCCACCGTGACGAACATGAAGGGCCACACCGGCAATCCCTCCGGGTGCAGGTTGGCCAGGGAAATCTCCGGAATTCTATAGCCGCCGAGCACGGTACCGCCCAGTATGCCCACCGCCATGGTGATGAGCACCACGCCGAACACCGGGTACAGCCTGCCGATGATCTTATCGATGGGCAGCAGCGTCGCCAGCACGTAGTAGACCAGTATCACCACCACCCAGAGCCGGGTGTCGTTCGCCATGGGCGTCAGCCGGTCGATCAGCGCAGCGGGGCTGTTGACGAACACGGTGCCCGTAAGCAGCAGCAGCAGCACCGAAAACAGCCGCATGCCCCACTTCGCGCCGCTGCCCAGGTAGACGCCCGAGAGCTCGACAATGGATTCGCCGTCATGGCGCTCGGAAATCATGCCCACCATATAATCGTGCACCGCGCCGCCCAGCACCGACCCGAATATAATCCACAGGAACACCACCGGCCCGAAGCACGCGCCCATCAGCGGCCCGAAGATCGGCCCCGTGCCGGCGATGTTCAGCAGCTGCACCAGAAACACGCGCCAGGTCTTCATCGGCACATAGTCCACGCCGTCCGTGAGGCGGTTGGCCGGCGTCACGCGGTCGTCCGGCCCGAACATACGGTCCACAAGCTTTCCATAAGTCAAATAGCCGATAATCAGCACTGCGAAAGACAGAATCAGCGAAATCATATCCAACGCTCCTTATCACCATTGTTATCTGTCATTATATCATAAGCTGAAGCAACTATCCACTTTTTTTCCTTTTTTTCACCTCCATCATCCCCGCAGGCCATCAGCTCCTGCGGGCCTATTCGTGCATCGTATAGGCTTTGTCGTCGTCGATCATCTGCAGCATGATGTCGGCGATTTCCGGGTCAAACTGGGAGCCCTTGCAGCGCTCGATCTCGGCGCGAACCTGCGCCTGGGGGCGTATGTTGGAATAGGCGCGATTGGAGGTCATGGCGTCGTAGGCGTCGGCCACGCCGATGATCCGCGCCGCCTCGGGAATGTCCTTCCCCGCCAGCCCGTCCGGGTAGCCCCTGCCGTCATAGCGCTCGTGGTGCCAGCGCGCGCCGGTGGCCAGGGTCGGGATCTCCTCCACGTTCTTCAGGATCTCGTGGCCCATCACCGGGTGTTCCTTGATCTTTCCGAACTCCTCGTCGGTCAGGCGTCCATTCTTGTTGATGATGGCCTCGGGCACGCCGATCTTGCCGATGTCGTGCAGCAGGCCCAGGGTATAGATTTCCTCCTGCTCCGCCGCGCTCTTGCCCATGCGGCGGGCGATCTCCCGGGCGTATTCGGCGACGCGCTGGGAATGGCCGCTGGTGTAGTGGTCCTTCGCGTCCACCGCCTTGGCCAGGGCCAGCATGAAGTCCTTCGTCAGGTGGGCGGTGCGCCGCTCGTTTTCCAGAATGCGGTCGATGTGGTCGGACATGTCCGCCACCATCTTTTGCAGGCTGTGGTACAGCCGCTCCACCTCGTCCCCCGAATGGATGTCCAGGTCCGGCAGCTGCCTGGCCCGTTCCCGCTCATCGACGCTGAAATAATCGTCCATCAGGCGGGACATGGCGTTGACTGGCCGGACGATGTTGTTCATGATGAACAGGTTCAGCAGGTATGCCGTGGGCACGGCGGCGCACATCATCGTCAGGCCGAGCTGCAAATTCTCCGCCCAGCGGGAGGAGATATAGCGAAAGCAGAAGGTCACGCCCTCCCGGCTCGCGGCAAACAGGTTCGTCACGATGATGGCCACGGCGCTCAGCACCAGCGCCTCCAGCAGCGACAGCACCGTCACCCGCCGGGGCAGCACGCTGTAGCGCCGGTCAAAGCACTCCATGCCAGTGACAAAGGCATGCTTCAGCTCTTTGGGTGCGAAGCGCTCCATGAACAGCAGGACCGCCACGGCCAGGAGCGTCTCCGGCGCGGCCATCAGCAGCAGCCGCGGATAGGACACGCCCTGATAGATGACGCCGCTGCCCGGCATGGGCAACACGGTGAAGGCCACCAGCCACATGAAGGCCAGCAGCGCCGTCGTGGCCACCCACGACACCAGCGCCCTCCAAACCGTCCTGAACCACCCCTTGTAGGCCAGCCAGGCGGTCCACAGCACCAGCATCAGGTAGATTGATATGGAATAGAGGGAGGCGTCCCCGCTCCGGCGCAGAAATTCCGAAACGAACAGTATGACGAAGGACGCCAGCCCGCAGCCCAGGCCGCCGACGCCCGCCGCGATCATGACGAAGGCGTCCGTGAAGGCGAAGGGTATCCCGCCGACGGTGATGACGCTGGACAGGTTGCTCTCCCGCCCGATGATGACGAGGGCCGCGCACACCACGGCCAGCATCACGGTCGGCAGTATCGGCTTTTTCATCTCACAAATCTCCTTTATGCTCAATTAGCGGCTGTGCAGTCGCAGGGAAATTCTGATTTGTCGCGTTGCGACAAATCAGAATTCAGTATTTAGTATCTAGCATTTAGTGGTTAGTGGAGGAGCCCTAAAGGACTATCTTCGCGTCGGAAATCCTTGCGGATTTCTTTTGACTAAAGGACCGAGAAACGTTGAAATCTCTGCCATTCCAATGAATCAAACAAATCCCGTAGGGATTTGCACCATCACTAAATACTAAATACTAGATACTAAATACTCAAATTCTGAATTATCGAGCAACAGCTCGATAATTCAGAATTGATCTGACCCCAAAAAATCCCTCAATGATATATCCATACCTGTGCAAAGCGGTTTTTCGTTCCGCCTCCGTCGGTCGGATTATTGCTGACATTATGTCATTATATAGTATACACCCGCCTGCGGGGGAAGTCAATGCGCAGCGCCGCGGAAAATCTGTATTCTGCCGCCTGCGTAAAAGCGCCTCGCACACGGTTGAATTTCCGGCGTCGCTGTGATAATATGAATGATATACGGCAACAGCACGGCGGTAGCGCCGGCAGGAACCCGTCAAATCAAAGTCAGGAGACGACGCATATGGACACGATCATTCGCAACGGCCTCATCCACGACGCGGTACACCCCGAGCCCTTCACCGGCGACCTGTTGATCGAAGGCGGCAGGATCGCCGCCATCGGCGCGAATCTGGAGGCGCCCTCCGGGGCGCGGGTGGTGGACGCCACCGGGCTGTACGTCTATCCCGGGCTGGTGGAGGCCCACGGCCACATCGGGCTGGACGGCTGGGCCGTCGGCTACGAAGGGCAGGATTACAACGAATGCAACGACCCGGTGACCCCCCATCTGCGGGCCATCGACGCCATCAACCCCTTTGACGAGGCCCTGCGGGACGCGGTGCGGGGCGGCGTGACCACGCTGTGTACCGGTCCCGGCAGCAGCAACGTGCTGGGCGGCACCTTCGCGGCGTTCAAGCCGGTGGGCAGCTGCATCGACGACATGTGCCTGCTGCCCCAGGCCGCCATGAAGTGCGCCTTCGGCGAAAATCCGAAGCGCATGTATAAGGACAAGCACATCTCCAGCCGCATGAACACCGCCGCGCTGCTGCGGGAGGCGCTGTTCAGGGCCCGGGAGTACATGGAAAAGCTGGACGCTGCCGGGGATGACCCCGCGAAAAGGCCGGCCTTCGACATGAAGCTGCACGCGCTCATACCCGTGCTTCGCGGGCAGATACCCCTGAAGGCCCACGCCCACCAGGCCAACGACATCCTCACCGCCGTGCGCATCGCCCGGGAATTTGGCGTGAAGCTCACGCTGGAGCACGTGACGGAGGGCGCGCTGATCGTGGACGAGCTGGTCCGGGCGGACCTTCCCCTGGCCATCGGCCCCACCTTCGGCCAGCCCACCAAGATCGAGCTGCAGCACAAGAGCTGGCAGACCCCCGTGATCCTGAACGCCGCCGGCTGCAGGGTGTCCATCATCACCGACAGCCCCGTCACCCAGCAGAGCCACCTGCGCTTCTGCGCCGCCATGGCCATCGAAAGCGGCATGCCGCCCTTCGACGCCCTGCGGGCCATCACCATCAACCCCGCCCGCCACATCGGCCTCGAGGACCGCGTCGGATCCCTTGAGGTGGGCAAGGACGCCGACGTCGTGCTCGCCAGCGGCAGCATCTTCGCCCTCCAGTCCCACATCCTGGCGACCTACATCAACGGCGATCAGGTCTACACCGCATAACGCGCTGTCGAAGGGAGAGTGACGCCATGACCTGCTATCTCTTTGTCCACTTCAGGGAAAAGACCACACCCGACGGCGAACAGGTGCACTTCGCGCTGAGCCGGGACGGCTTTCACTGGTCCCCCGTGAACGCCGGGCAGCCCGTACTCTGGGCCTACTACGGCGACCGCGGCGTCAGAGACATGACCATATTGCGCGCCGGCGACGCCTTCCACATATTCGCCACCGACCTGTCCCTGTCCTATGGCATGCGGGGACGCTATGCCCACAGCTGGGACAACATCTCCCGCCACGGCAGCGAGTATCTCGCCCACTGGGAATCGAAGGACCTGGTTCACTGGACCGAGGAGGAGCTGATCCGGGTGGGCGACGGGCAGTTCGGCTGCCTGTGGGCGCCGGACATCATCAAGGACGACGAGGCGGGCGACTACATACTCCATTTCTCCGCCTCCCACGCCGGGGACGACTACGCCTCAAAGGCCATCTACTGCATCCGCACGGCGGATTTCCGCGCCTATTCCCAGCCGGAGCTGCTCTACCGGAAGCCGGACAGCGGCTGCATCGACTCCGCCATGTACCGGGAGGACGGCCTTTACTACCTGTTCGTCAAGAGCGAAAGCAACCCCCAGACCATGATCGAGCTGGTCGGCCGTCGGCCCACCGGGCCCTTTGAGCGCGTTCCCCGCTTTGACCAATCAATGGCCGTGCTCGAGTCCGGGCAATACGAAGCGCCCACCGCCGTACAGCTGGACGATGGGCGCTGGTGCCTGTTCCTCGATTACTATGGCCGTCCCGGCAAATACCAGGGCTATATTCCCCTTGTCGCCCCGCGCCTGTCCGATGGCGCCTTTGAGCGCTGCGACGCCGCCTTCAGCTTCCCCTACGGCTTCAAGCACGGCACCATACTGCCCATCACCGAGGCGGAATACGAGCGCGTCCGCGACTTTGACTGGAGCGACGTCCCCGACCTGAGATAGGTGGCCGCGGTTCAGATCCCGAGCACCGGATACAGGACCGCCCCCACCAGGGCCGACGCGAAGAGCAGGAGGACGGGGTTGAGCTTCAGCTTGAACAGCCCCAGGAACGAGACCAGGAAGATCACCAGGGCCAGGAAGTCCACCTTGCCTGAGAACAGCGCGCCTCCAAACACGGACGACACGATCAGGTTGATGGCGGAGCTCAGCAGCACCGCGACGATGCAGGCATTGAGCACCGAGAAAACCTTTCCGACAACCGGAAAGGCGCGGTACCGACCGTAGAGGAACGCCAGGATCAGCACCACCGCCAGCGGAAGCGCCAGAAATCCCGTCGTCGCCAGTATCGCGCCGGGGATGCCGGCCACCTTCATGTCCACAAAGGACGAGCAATTCAGCGAAAACGGCCCGGGGCGATGGGGTCCGTCCGCCCCGGCCGCGCAACCGTGTCCGCCTTATGGATCAGCGGCAGCATCGACATGGACGGATCGAATTTGACGCCCTCAATGCGCTTTTCAAATCCGGTCTTCCTATAGCTCTTCAATTCAAGCTTTTTCTTTTCTGTCTTCATCTGTAAGCCTCGACTCGCACGCCGGGATACCCGGCGCTTTCATTGACACAAGCATAAACCATCCGGCAGAGGCGTGTCAAGATCGTTCCGAAATTTTCCATTTTATCCATATTTCCTGTAGGCCAAGGGACGACAGTTGCGCGGCAGCGCCCCACGAAGGCCGCGGGAACGCGCAGATCATGTATGATGCTGCGGCGGGAAAGACTGATTTATCGGGGAGATGAAAACCCCGTTGTAGGGGCGCCATCTCGTGCGCGGGAAGCGCGCGCGATACCGATTGGCGGTGCCCTAAAGGACTTGCTTCGCGGCGCAACGCCGCCCCTACAATTTGCCGACAAATCAGAATTTCCACCCACCCGAAAATCTACCATGTCAAAAAAATGACCTCGCTGTGAACATTTCATCCTCGGCGGAACCGTTTCCAGGCGGCTTCCGTCCAACGGACTGGAAATCAATACAGGAGACAACTGACATGAGCGCTTTGCTTTTACTCTTGATTCCCCTTCCCGCTGTGGGCGGCTATTGGCTCATGGGGCGGATCGACCGCTTCATCAACCGGATCTACCGGTCGTGACCGGCCTCGCGCCATCCTGGCGCGGGCTATGACGGTTGTGTGACACCCACCGTGCTACAATGGTCCCATCAACAGGGGAAAACAATAACCGACCATCCAATGACAGGAGGCAATGATATGGAAAACAACGAGATCAAGAACGTGGTTGAGCTGAACGAGGAAAACCTGGAAGAGGTCGCGGGCGGCAGGAGCGACTCGGGCCGGCGCGTCAAGGCCGTCAGCGGCGACACCTACGTGCGCAAGCATCCCGACAAGGACGCCGCGGACCTCGGCGTACTGTACCAGGGCAATTCCGCGCCTTACCTCGAGGAAAAGCGCTGGGATGACCGCGACGTGGTGTGGTACAAGGTGAGCTTCCACGGCCACAACGGCTGGGTCTCCTCCCGCTACACCAAGATCATCGGCTGAACCAAAGCGCCCCGGACGTTTTTTGCGAACGTCCGGGGCATCTTTTTTGGGTCCGGGCGTCACGCGCCTTCGAGGAAGCGGATCACCTTCTCCTGGAACGCGCGATAGCACGGCTTTTCGTACATCATGATATGGGAACCCCCGGGGATGATTTCAAGCCGCGAGCCCCCGGGCAGGTGTTCGAGGGCCGCGCCGACCGCCTCCCAGTCCATATAGGGGTCCAGGCTGCCGCAGATCAAGAGCGTGGGCGCGGCTATCGAATCCAGGTCGATCAGCCTTGCGGAGCGCCCGACAAAGGCATCCTTCCTCCAGCCGTTCGGGCTGGAATCCCCGTCGTACCGCCAGCAGCCCGAGCAGAACAGGTCGATGACCACCGGGTCCGTTACGGCGCTGTCAAAGCTCCCGTCGTCCCTTCGCTGAAAGTCCTCCGCCGCGCCCTCCCAGGTGTTGTGGCTGAAGGGCGCGTCGCCCGCTTCGCCCTCGAGCCCGGACAATACGGGTCCGTACAGCACGAGCCTGCCCAGGTGGCGCGGATGCGTCGCCGCGTAGGCCGCGGCGGTCATCGTGCCCCAGCTCCAGCCGAGGAGGTCAACCTGCTCCGATCCCGTTTCCCGGACGATGGCTTCCACGGCAGCGGCGATGTCCCCGGCGGCGTAGGCGGTATCCGGCATAAAGCCGTCCGCCACCGCCCCGGAACGCCCATATCCGGCGATATCCAGCCGCCAGACCCCGTAGCCCTCCCGCGCCAGGCGGCGCACAAGGCTGTAGTCCCCATAATCGACGTCAAAGATGTGGGATGAGTACGTGGAGCCGTGCAACAGCAGGATGTTCCTCTCGGGCGTGGTACCCTCCAGGCGCACACAGTCCAGGTGCAGCGGGCAGCCGTTGCGCTCAAGGGGGCAGACCCTGTAGCTATAGTCGGCCATATTCTCCTCCGTCCCCTGGGCGCGGCCAATCCCCGCGCCGCAGAGGATCGCCAGCAGGCACAGCATTGCCGCCACGAAAAGCCTGTTCTTCATAACCGTCACCATTGATCAGGCGCGATTGCCGCTTCAGTCCGGGGCGCCGCTTTCCGTGGCCGGGATCGGGTAAGGCCCGAGGCTTTCGGGCGCGGCGCACAGGCCGTGGATGCCGGAGGTGATGATCCAGCAGCAATGCTCATCCTGGCCGAAGTTCCAGCTGCCCTCGTAGACCTCATCGCCCTCGCTGCTGTTGACCGTGAACAATACGAATGGGGCGTTTTCCCACTCGCCGCTGTCCCGCATCCGGCCCCGGACATTCCAGAATTCCATCGTCCGCGGCCAGGCCGCCGTCTCCGGGACAAAGTTCTCCACAAAGCCGCACACGTCGTCGATCCAGATGTCCTTCAGGCCGCTGTCGATGCAGAACAGCTCCTCCCGGCCTTCGCCTTCCGGTTCCATCAGCCAAAGGGTGTAGCACTCTGTGCCGCTCTCGCCCGTCGTCTGCTCGAGGACGAAGCGATAGTCCTTGCCCACCTCCCATTCATAGGGATAGATGCACTGGACAAAGCTGCCCTCCCCGTTGTTCTCGGGGGTGAAATCATTGCCGCCTACCTCCTCCGGGAACAGCACCTTGCCCTTCACCTGGTTGACATTGCCGGCCTCATCCTCACAGAAGGCATTCCAGAGGGACATGATCACCGCCTTGGTACCGTCTTCCAGCACCTGAAAGCCGAAATACCCGCTGACCGCTTCGCCGTAATCTGTCTTGACAGAGGTGTACTCCTCCGCCAGGCTGCTGGTGTTGATGTTCCAGACGACGGGGCAGATATAGGTCCCCACCGGGTCATGGTCGATGCGATAATCCATGGCAACGGCGGTCATGCCCGCGTCGCCGGAAAACCCCGGGAAAAAGGCGATGTAGGGCGAGCGAAGCTCCCCCTGCTGGGCGAGCTGTTCCTCCGTGGGGAAATCCATGCACCGGGTCCAGTCCCTTTCCGGGTGGGCGGCCAGCGCCGTCACGGCAGACAGCATGAAAACGAGCACCCCCATCATCGACACGATCTTTTTCATATTCTCCTTCTGCCTTTCTGCGTTTACAGTAATTGTTCGGTTGTATGCAAATTCTGATTTGTCGCAGCGCGACAAATCAGAATTTACCTGACTGAACAGATACCCATTTACAATACCAATCATCCGGGTCCGGTCAGCGATGCACATACATGCGCGTCTGCCCGGTCCCGTCAGCCTCGCGGACCATGCCCAGGAATTCCCAGCCGTAGCGCTCATAGAACCCCACATGGTCGGTGACGAGGTACAGCGGCGACACGCCCTTTGCGCCCATGTCCGCCACCGCCAGATCCAGCAGCCGGCCCGCGATCCCCCGCCCCCGGCAATCCGGCTCGGTGTAGACGGCGCAGACGTTCGGCGCGAGGTCCGGCCGGTCATGGAAGTCATTGTCGATGACGCCCAGCCCGCCGACGATGCGCTCGCCGTCCAGGCAGAGATACCAGCCGTATTCCGTTTCGCCGTTCAAATAGGCCGATATGCGCTCCAGATAGGCCTCGGCCGGCAGGCCCCACTTCGCGTGGAACCACGCTGCCGCCTGTTCCGCCAGCCCGGGACGCCGGCGCAGGTCCACGAGGGCACAGCCCCTCGGATTCCACGCGCCGTTCCCCCACCGATTAACGATCCCGTCAGTCATTGTTCCCGGTCGTCGCCGTCTCCGCCCGATGGATCGCCTCGTTCACGTCCTTCGCCAGCTCCATGTCCTGGAAGGCCGCCTCCCGGGTGAGCGCCATCTCGAAGCCGTCCGTCATGTCGAAGGCCGCCTGCGCCTCCGCGACGCTGACCTGCAGGACGTGCCCGCCCCGGGTGCGGTCCTCATTGATGAAGTGGAAGTGCCAGCCGGGGGTGTTGAGCCCACCCATGTAATCCGGGCAGTACAGGCCGACGATGGTGCCGCGAACGTCCTCGTAATCGAACTCCGTCTGGTCATCGGCCAGGGCCACGTCCAGCGCCCGATAGGGCTTTTCCTGCTTGTACTCGCTGCGCACCTTGATGGCGTCAAAGGTCCCCTCGAGCCTGACCATGTAGAAGCAATTCGCCCCCAGCGCCTTCACAACGCCGTTCATCGCGTCCTGGAGCGCCGCCATATCCCCAATGCCGCTGAGGGTCAGCGTCTCATCCACGTCAAAGAACGTCACATTGCTGAAGGGGACGGTCTCGTCGTCGGAGGGCACGGCGATGCTGCCGTCCGCGACGGCCTGGTAGACGGTGCCGTCCAGCACGATCATCTCGCCGTTGACGCCCTCGAACGTGCCGATGCCGGTGTCGCCATGCTGTTTCAGCTCGCCCACGGTGACGATGCCGTCATAGTAGCCCTGCACCAGGGATTGCAGCAGCGCCACCTGATAGAGCGTGTCGCCGTTCGCCGTCTCCCCCGCGGTCCCGCTCTCCTCCGCCAGGGCGCACAGGCCCAGCGCCATCGCGCACAGCACCGCCAACACCTTCACCAAACGCTTCATGATTCATTCCTCCATTTTATCCTGATTCGCATCTGTCCGTCCAGGGGAATTCTGCCGAACAGTTACTGTTTTATTAAGTATTATAGCACTTCCGGGAGACAATGTAAATGGCAGCGGTATCCTTCGCGGCAGAATATCCCCCTTTGTTGCGCGGGATTTGGGTCCCGGATTCATACAATTCAGAATTTGCCCCCGCCCGAAAATTACAAAAAAAGCACCGGCGACCCCTTCAGGTTGCCGGTGTTGTCACCCCGCTTTCACCTGTGCCCCTATCCCGGGACGGGCGGGCTTTGGCAGGGTTATGACGGAATCAGCCTTCCGAGGAGAGGCTGAACAGGGCCAGCATGGCGCTGACTTCCTCAGGCAGGGCCTCGCTGGCGGCGGTGGCGATGCTGGCCAGGCCGAGCATGACGTCCGTGGACAGGCCGGCCAGAACGCTGCTGTCCTTCCCCTTGAGGTCGGACAGGGTGATGGGCGTGCCCTGGCTCAGGTCAAAGGTGAGCCCGTTTTCATGGGTCATGGTGGAGCGCTGGCTGATCAGACTGTTCTCGGGGTCGAGGAAGAAGATCTCGGTGTCGTTGTATTTCTGGTCGTTTTCGCCCACGTCGGCCACACAGCCGAAGTACAGGCCGTTGACGTTCAGGTCCGCCTTGTGGACATGGCCGTTTTCGGTCTTCCGGGAAGACAGGACCATGTTGATGTCAGCGTTGAGGAACTGGGCGTTGGCGGTCACATCCTCGCCGTCCGCCCACACGTCGCCCTTGATGTCGGGGTCCTTTTTGCCGGGCATGGTGACGGTAAAGGTGGTGTCCATGGGGCCACTCTGGTTGCCCGCCTCGTCAGTATTCGTATAGAATTCCAGGTGCACCGCGGGGGCGTTGGCGGGATCGATGGTCTTCTCAACGGACTTGGTGATTTTGCCGGACCTGTCGAACTGGGCGAGGGTGACGGCCACGGTGGGGTCGGCCAGCAGATCCTGCTCCAGCTGGGTCAGGGCGTTGGCAAAGGCGGCCACGTCCATTTCGACGGGCACCATGGTGTTGTAGCTGACGTCGTTCACCTTGAAATCGCCCCGCTGGGATTCGCCGCCCTCGAAGGCGGCAAGGCTGGCAGCCATGTAATTCTCGAAGATGGGACCGACAGCCCTGGCCAGGGCGTTCACGTCGATCCGCTCCATGGCCTTGTTCTGCTCCTCATACTGGGCAGAGACAGCTTTGGCCAGATCGTTCAGCTCCTCATTGGAGAACTTGAAGACGTAGTTGGGAAACAGATTGCTGCCCATGGTGAAGCCTTCATCGGTGATCTCAGCGGCGACGGTGAAGATGTCCTTGCCGCCGAGCAGCAGGTCCCACTGGAAGCCGTTGTCAACGATGGTCAGCCGCTCGGCGGCCTCGGTCAGCACGGCGGCGACGGTGTCCGCCTTCAGCAGGAAGCTTTCATCCTGGCCCAGCGCGGTCAGGTCCGTCGCCAGCGCTTCGCGGTCGATATCGGTTTCAGAATAGATGTTCAGGGGCGTCTTGATCACCGGGGCTTCGGACGCCTCATCGACGGCCGTCGTTTCGGCCAGGGCCCCCGTGCAGGACAGCAGCATCGCCAGCGCCATCATCAGGGCAAGCAGTTTTTTCATGGGTTGTTCCTCCTTATCGTCGGTGTGGGATTTTGATACCGCATTATTGTATCACGGTTTTGAAAATCAGGCAATGGAAAATCAGGGATTGGATGGAATTGGGCAATGCGTGCTCTACGACGCATACGGCCCTCACCCATCCTCGCTTCCAAGCAGCTCCCTCAGCAGCGGCTCGCGCCGTTCCAGAAACAGCTTCGTGACCTGATAGCTCTCCGTGTCCTCATAGGCCATGGGCTGGATGCCGGCCTCGGAGAAGCCCAGTATCCTCGCCCCAGGCAGGCCCAGCAGTATGGGCGAATGGGTGGCGATGATGAACTGGGAGCCCTCCAGCGCCATGCCGTGGATGTGCAGCAGCAGGGTCAGCTGTCGCTGGGGCGACAGGGCCGCCTCCGGCTCGTCCATCAGATAGACGCCCTCCCGGCACTCATCCTGCAGGAAGGCGAGGAAGCTCTCCCCGTGGGACTGGGCGTGGTAGTCCGGCATCGACCCGTCGTTGTATTCCAGATTCGTCACGGTAGCGACGTTGAAAAAGCTCTCCGCCCGGAAGAAATACCCCGAGTTGCGCTTGCGATAGCCCTTGACCAGCCGAATGGCCTCCTCCAGGCCGGAAACGTCGCGGTAGGTGCTGAAATGGTAATTCCGCGTGCCGCCCTCGGCGTTAAAGCCGTAGGCCACGGCAATGCCCTCCAGCAGCGTGGACTTGCCCGTGCCGTTTTCCCCGGCAAAGAAGGTGACGTTGCTGTCAAAGGCCAGTCGGTCGAGCCCCTTCAGGGCCGGGATGTCCCGCAGGTAGGAGTCCCGGGGCACCTCGTCCCAATCGACGACCGCCTCCCGTATGAACAGCGCGCCCCGGCGCATCACATCGTCTGTCACTTGTCCCTCCTGTTCAGGATCCTCTCCATCGGCTTTCCTTCCGGTATGGCGTCCGGAATTATGCCATTTCAAAGCTCCAGAAGCCCGTCCCGGTTTCGGGGTCGTGCCTGCGGCCAATGACGCCATCCACCGGCCTGAGCTCAATTTCAGCGGTATACAGCACCACCGTCTCCTTCAGATGTCCGGCCAGCACCCGATGCTCCCCCGCTTCAACATAGGAAAACAGGGCGTGTGTGTGGTGATGCAGGGAGCCATCTCCATCCGAAACCACGTTTCCCATCAGGCTGACCAGCTCCAGCATGCCGGTTTTCTCCTCGGTGTGGAACGCGCCCGCGGCGGGATCAAAGGTCTGTATGGCGGCTGACATGCAGCCCCCGATGCCGTTGAAGGTGGCCGAGCGGATGTGCTCCTTCTCGCAGACGCACAGCAGCGACGCGATGACCGCGTCGCCGCGGTCCATGCGAATGTAGAACGTTGAGCCCATTTTCCTGTAATCCATTTTCGTTCCTCCGTTTGTTCTGTGTTGTTGAACAGCCCGTCCGCGATCTCCCGCGCCCGGGCTATTTTGTCGTTTTCGTTCGTTTCCTGCTTGTATATTCCATCTTTATCTAATACAATAATTATCTGAGTGAATTTTTGGATCAGAACAGTCCGGCGATTCATTCCAGATCGCTCCAGATGACGCGGGAGGTTATTTTGTGAACGGCATAATCTGGCTATTGTTAATTTCCATGGCAATCATCATGTGGGCGTCAACCAGCCTGCTCTACAAGGCGGGGATTCACGACGGCAAGGAGCTGCATCTCTGCCTGAAATACTCCGTCTGTGCCGGAATGGTGTTTTTTGTGATCGCCCTCGTCTATCTGATAACGCGCGACGAACCCTTTACCATCCGGGAAAGCGCCGCAAGATACTGGCCGATGACGGCCTTTGGCCTTGTATACGCCGTCATCAACACCCTATCCTTCAACGGCTATATCTACAACGAGGCCACGGTGGAATCTCCCGTAGAGGGCATCAGCGGCGGCACGTCTACGATATTGCTCATCATTACATATATTGCCCTCGGAAGGGTGAAATCCATCTCTGAGCTCCTGACGCCGTTGAGGACCGCGGGAATACTGGTGATCCTGATAAGCATCGTCCTGTTGTCCACGGTGCGCAACAGAGCGGTGCGCGCAGACGGGCGGCATCAGAATGCGGGCTGGAATGAGGCGGGGCCTGGGAACCCTGATCTTTCCGGTTCTGTTCTCCCTTGCGGATGCCCTGGAGACCATCGTGACGGGCGTCTGCCTGGATACCACCTACGGCTACGCGATGCCGGAGGGCGACAGCATCATCATCGTCGGGATGGAATACGCGTTATTCGCGCTGGGGTGCTGGATTTATATCTATTGGAAGGAAGGGAAGCTGTACAACCCCTTCACGAAGCACAGCGCGCCCCGGATCCTTGGCGCGCTTACGGATAATATCGGGATTGTGTTCTACAGCTACGCCATGGCGATGAACTCAGTTTCCACGGACCCGCTGGTTGCCGTCTATCCGGTCTTTGTGATGATCGGCGGCCGCATCCTCATGAAGGAAAGGGTCAGCACGTCCCAATACATATTCCTGCTTGGAATCGTCGCGGGAACCATCATGGTCATCGCGGGGACGGTATTGTAGCCGTTAAGCCCATGCGGGCGCTCCCCCCGGGGGGGCGTCCTTTTACGCGGCATCGGGCACTTCGGCCCGTTCATCCAGCACCGGCCTGGGGAAATGCTCCGGATCCTGCACATACTGTCGCGCCAGATCCCAATCCCCGATCAATTGCAGCATATTGTACATCTGCCATCCGCGGAGATAATCATCCGTATAGTCCTTATCCGGGGCGGGCGAGGCGTAGTTTGTAATCACCCGCACCTCCGGCTCCTGTCGCTCATGCATCCCCATCAGCATGACTGTCTCAAACAGCAGGCAGCCCCTGGCGACGTGATAGTCGCTGCTGACGATCGCGATCGCGCCAACCCGGGGGGTAATCGCTGCGAAGGATGTCCAGTGTAAACCGGGCGTTCTCTATGGTGGACCGGGACCGATCCTCAAGTATCAGTCGGCTCGCCTCCAGGCCGTTTTCCCGCAGCCAGGCGCCCATCTGGCCCGCCTCTGTCACGGCCTTGTTTTCCCTGGCCGTTCCGCCCCCGGTGCAGACAACATAGGCGTTCGGATATTGGGCCGCACAGTCAAGGCCGACCTCCAGCCGCCTGACCAGCTCATCCCTCATGCTGCCGTCAGGATTCAGTGCCCCGCCCAATATGACGAGGGCAAGGCTGTCGTCCTTCGGAAGGCCGTCCGGAAGATGATCCCCATGGATCACCAGGTCTGTATTGACATATCCCCAGTAATCCATGACGTCCTCCCAGAGCTCCCCCTGGCGGCTATCCGTCTCCTTCAGGGCCTCAAGGCGTCCGTTGACTTCTTCAGCCGCCGCTTCGCCATAGCAGCCATAGTACAGTATCATGTCCTCAACCAGCGGGTTGATGTCCGGCCGTTCCCGGAATTCCGCCCCCAGCGCGGGGACGTTTGAAATCAGCAGAATGATCGCTGTCAACACATATAATATTCGCTTCATGGTTTCATTATATCATGGTCACAGGAATATTTCCACTGTATCACGGAAAAAATCCGCATGTCGGGCAAAAGTATATTACCGAGAATCAAAGCCCGCCGCCCGCCACCGGTAATATCCTGCCAGTAGACCCGCCATCAGAAATATTTTGCCAAAACCCTTGACAACCCCCGTCAGAGGTGATATAATATCTTTCGTCGTCAAGGCGACAGCAAATTTAACATGGTCGCATGGCTCAGTTGGTAGTACGTACTGGTAGGATTATCCAACTAAGGTCGTAGATGTGAACAGTTCGCTGGCAAACCGTTCACGTTGACCACGAGGAAAAGCCCGGACGAATTTCCTCAAAACGCCAGAAATGTTCGGATAAGGTCGCATGGCTCAGTTGGTAGAGCACATCGTTCACATCGATGGGGTCACAGGTTCGAGTCCTGTTGCGACCACCAAAAACCCTTGAAAACACTGCGTTTTCGAGGGTTTTCTTTTTCCTATCCTCCCTATGAGTTTTCGTATGGCTCCATTGTACCGTCACTCCGTTCACATCGATTTATAGCCAAATTCACGAACTATAAGAATCAGGGGTGTGCAGGTACATTTTTCGGGTAGCTTTGTTGTCTGACAAATCGTTCACATCGCCGTCGATGTGAACAGTTCGGGCGGTCGATGTGAACAGCTCGGCGGATTAGATGTGAACGGCTCGGGTGTTAGATGTGAACGAAATGCCGATTGTAGGTGTGAACGGTTCGCTGGCAAACAAAAAAAGCCTGCGGGGTTGTCCTTCCCCACAGGCGATTCAGTTTCTTGCTCAGGCACTCTTCCCGAGGAACTGGTCAAGCGAAATCCTGAATTTGATATGGATTTTTCGGTTGGCCCGAACCTCAACCTTTTCGATGATCCGGGCAATGATCATGTGGCGGGTCTCGATGTTGGCCTTGTCGTAGCAGTCTGCCCAGGAAAGCATCTCGTCGATCTGGGCCTGCGTCTCCTTCTGGCTCATCTGTTCCTGCTCCAGCCGGGCACGGGCTTCCTCGATGGTCTGGGCCGCCGCGTCCCGCTTGGCGCGGTGCTTGATGATCATGCCGTTGATGACGCTCAAGTCCAATGCGCTCTCCCCGGTCAGCGCCTTGACCGCTTCCTCTTCCAGGGCCGTCACCTGCTTTTGAGCGTTTTCATATTCCTTCTCCGCCTGCTTCAGCGCGACCTTGTACATCTCTGTGTTCCGGGCGCTGGCCATCTGGAGCAGCTCCTCTCTGGGCTTGGACGCAAGCTTGCCCAGGAAACTCCTGACCTGAACTTCGACCGCGTCGTTGATGGGCTGCATGTCATAGGAGCTCTGTCCGGCGCAGGTATTCCGCGATGAGATTTTCCGGTAGCAGCGGTACAAGTCACGCTCATAGACGCGAATTGTTCCATCGGCCAGCTTACGCTTTGTGGTGTTGTGGCAGTAGCATAACCGGTTGCCACACTCCCCGCAGTACAATATCCCGGTGAGCAGCCCCCTGGCGTCTGTGCGGAGAGGCACCACGAGGTCATCACCGCAGGTCTTCGTAGCACGCGCCTTGACAGTCTGCAGGCAGCGTTCGTAGGTGGCGTCATCGATGAGTCGAAGGTGTTCAAAGGGCTCGGAGCGTTCATCCCCGAATTTGAGGACGCCGATGTAGACCGGATTGTCGATCAGCGCCCGGATGCTGGTGCCGCGCCACAGCGTGGTTCCGCGCTTGGTTTTGATGCCCCGGTCGTTCAGGTACTGAGCGACCCTATTGGTGCCGTAGCCCTCTTCGGTCAGGAGATGGAAAATCTCCTTGACGACTTTGCCTTCTTCCTCGTCGATCATCAGATCCCGGACGGGCTTGTTCTTCTTATTTGTGCGGCCCTGGAATTCCAGCCGGTAACCATAAGGCACCAGACCACCGCGCCACTGGCCTTCCTGGATCATCTGAGAGTGCTTAGTGCGAACGCGGATGGCAGTCTTTTCGCTTTCGCCGGAAGCCTGCCAGAACCGGATGTAGTTCAGTAGCTTGTCAACATGGGTGTCGAAGCGTTGTTCCCCTTCGCGGGTGCTCCATACCTCGATGCCCTGCTGTACAAACCACTGCACCACAAAGGGTGTCTCGTCGTCGCGCCTGCCCAGACGGTCAAACATGAAAACGAGCAGTACGTCAAACTGGTGCGTGATGGCCCGCTTCTTGATCTCCACGATTGCGTCACGGGCATTGGTACTGACCTTGTAGCCGGAGACGCCCTTTTCGGAAATCTCATCGACGATCTCCCAGTCCGGGTGAGTCGCCGCGTACTCACGGCATGCCAGCTTCTGCATGGGGATGTCGTCATGATCCACCTGCCCGATGGTCGAAACGCGGTAGAGGCATATGACTCGCTTCATGGGGCTCACCTCCCATAATTTGCATTCATCAGCATGCTCAGCACATCTGAGATGGCGTTCTCATCCTGCGTATCAGCGTAGGAAACGGAAACGTCCCAGAAGGGCTGAGCCCCGGAAAGCCCTGTGTTTTCAGAGCTTCCCGTCCTGACGGTAGTAGTACTATTACCTCTGTTCAGGCAGGAAGGCAAGTCGATGTCGGGCGATTCCCCGGATAAAGTTTCGATCGTTTCCACAGCTGGATTGCGCGTCCCGGCGAGATCATTTCTTCGGCAAAACGCCTTCACCGTGTTGATCGACAGGGAGAGCTCCCTGGCTATGGACGCATAGCCGACGTTCTGCTGGCGCAGCTGGGCAATGCGCGTCTTCTGTTCCTGTGTCATGGATATATCACTTCCTTCAACGGGGAGTCGATGAAAAAACGGGCAGAATCAACAGGTATTGTTAAATGCGAATAACAAAGGACTTCGTTTCAATGAACGAAGTCGCTATCTCAAGATACTGCTGATGTGATGTTCTCTCTTTCTTATTTGGCTGCCGTAAGAATAAGAATTCAAAGATTACTATAAAAGACTGTCTTTTCCATTTTTCGATTCGTCATATATAATAGAACGCAAAGAAAGGAGCGTTTGCCCATGCTGACAGCTGTAATCGCAGCGATTGAAGATGAGAATGACCGGTCACTGATTGAATCGCTGTATACGGACTATTATGTCCTGATGCTGCACAAGGCGCAATCCATGGTGCGCGACCGACATGCAGCGGAGGATGTAGTGGAATCGGTCATGCTGCGGCTGATCGACAGGATTGAGCTGTTGCGGGGTTGTAATCGCGCCTCAGTGCGTTCATATCTCGTCACTTGCGTGCGGAACGAGGCCATTGATCGCATGCGACGAGAGAAAAAAACTCAAAGCCTTGATGACGCTGAGGAACGTCTCCGTAAGCTGCCGGATGAGAGTCCGCAGTTGGATACCAGCCTGATTCGAGAGGAACAGATTCAGGCCGTGATCAAGGCTTTGGAGGCGCTGGATGATCGCGAGCGTCTGGCGCTGCGAATGAAGTATTACGACAGGATGACCGAGGGTGAGATTGCCCGGCTATTCGGCATGAGCAGATCGGGCATCCGCAACGTGATCGACCGCGCCCGGCGACATGTCGGCGCGCAGCTTCAGGAGGGTGAGTGGATATGAAACGACATGACGCTTTCATTCCGGAACATGACAGGGCATCCGTTTCCGAGGCTCTGGAAGCTGCGCTGTATTGCGCGGCCTTTCAGAGAATGGAGGAAATGGAAATGAAAAGGATGGTTACAGATATCAGGAAAAATGCTGAATACCCGATGGCTTCCCCCGGGATTCGCCGAAAAGTGAACCGCAGACGGCGCTGGCTGGCCTTCCGCCACACGGTTCCCAAAACGGCTCAGATTGCCGCCGCGTTTATTGCTGTACTGTCCATCAGCGCCAGCATTGCATTGGCGGCGTCTCCTGCCGCGCGCCGGTGGGCGGCGGGCGCGTTGTACAGCCGCGTGACCGACTCGGACAGCTTCTTCGGCGAGGTACACAGCTACCTGACCGACGGCGCGGTGATGGATGGAAAGCTGATCGCGGTGGAGGACAACGAGAGTATCAGCGTATACGAGGGCACAAATGTCGAGCCCACGGTTTACAAGTGGCGGGATGCAGGGGAACGCTCCATCAATGCGGTGGTAGCAGGCTCAGACGCGATCTATGTCATCTATGCGGACGGTCATGGCAATTCCAGTTCGTCCTTCAACCTTGATTATGTGCCCTTGGCCTACGGCCTCGGGCGCGTGACGCTGGATGAAGGCGGCACTTTCGACGTGGCGGCGCTGGCCGAGGTCCCGGCGGCAGCGATCCTCGATCCCGAGGGCCGGAAGCTCAACAGCTATGGCATCCAGGACACGGTGCTGACTGGCGGCAAGCTCTATTTCACTGCGGAATACGCCGTGGAGTCGGAGCTGGAGGGCTTCGGCTTCGCACCGGCAAACGTGCGGCTTTTCAGCTGGGACCTGGCAGACGGTGTGCTGTCGGAGTTCGACCTCGCCGGTGTTCCCACCGACTGGTCGCCAGAGCTGTTTGGCGGCGGGGACGCCGCTTACCTGGCGGCGTATGACGACCATGCGGCGGTGGCCCGCGTTTACCGCACGGAGGGTTCCACGCTGAAACCGCTGTGCGAGATTCCCTACAGCGGCGCCATGCGCCCGAACAGCTTTGCTCTGAGAGAAGCGGACGATGCGCTGTTGTATGTGCTGGACGGCAGCGTCTGGATGGCGCAGAACATGAACTCGGACACGGCCACGCGTATTGCGGTCTGCGGTGAACTGAGCGGGCAGGGGCTGATGCTGGACGACGCGACCTACGCCGTGCTTCACGGGGATTCGGTGCATGTGTTCGACCTGACGACCTCGCCCGGGGAGGTGAATGAGCTGGTCGTGGACGGCGACGGTTGGAATGACTATGCCAACCAGACCTTCATTGCCGAGCATCCCGACGTTGCCATCGTCAGCGATCCCGGCAAAAACCTGGAGGACATCGGGCGTTACTCGGATCGGATGCTGTCGGGCAGCGCCGCGGGAGATGTGGTAGCGCTGGAGCAGGATGGCTTTGAGCGGGTGCGCGACGCGGGGCTCATCGCGCCGCTGACCGACCCGGAGCTGCGCGCCGAATGGGAGAAGCTGCCCGAGGGCCTGCAAGCCTTTCTCTCGGTCAATGGGCAACCCGCCGCTATTCCCCTGGACGTATACGCCTATCCCGACGTGGCGTTCCCGGCGGAGAACTGGAACGATATCCGGGGCAGCTTTGAGGACGCCCCCGGTACCTGGCCTGAGTATATCCGGTGGCTGGGTGAGTATTCCCACAGCGCAGCCGCCCGCGATTATGTGATCGAGTTTGATGTGTTCGACAGAACTGAACAGAGCGTGGCGGAGGCGTTTGAAGCGTATACGCTCCTGAGCATGGCCGACGCCTACGCCCGATGCTGGAAGGCCCTCGGCGAGGCGGTGGACTTCTCGAAGCCGGAATTCACCGCGTGCCTCGAAGCCCTTGAAGGCGTGGACTGGGACGCCCTGCGCTATCATGGCAGGGATACCGCAATTGATGGGAAGGAACACCGGGCTATGCTGTTCTACCCGGACTACAACCCGCATGAAAGCGCGGTGGTCATCCGCTGTACACTGCGCATCCGTCCGGACGCACCAAAGCTCAGCCGGGCTAGCGGGACCTTTGTATTCGTCCCCGCCGCCAGCACCAGCCGGGCCACCGCCCAGGAATACCTAAAGACGTTGGCGCGGGTCAATCACACGGCTTACGATGGTAGCCCTGAAGCCGTTTACTTTGACTTTGCCACCGATCCGGAGGATTTCGCATCCGCTTGGGGCGGCGCATATATGGCCGACGCCATCCGTCGCTTTAGGGAGCAGGTAGGGGATTTCACCTTCTGCGTGAACATGACGCCGGAATCTGTTGTGGCAATTCAGGAAGCTACCAACCGATATGCGACGGGGCAAATCAGCCGGGACGAATGGCTGGAATGCCTGAGAGAAGAGTATTGATCCGTGGGATTGGGCACGGCACCGCATGGGGATCAGCGATAAATGAAATGTGCCCTTCTGCAGGATAGGTGAGAGCATCTTCATCTACGTCATCGCAGATACCTGAACAGAGTTCCAGGGTGTACATGGATATAATACAAGCGGATCCAGGTATTGAAACCAAATAAAAGAACAGCCCGAACAGGTTGTCAGTAATGACTTGCCTGTTCGAGCTTAATTGATGATTCGCTCTTAGTAGATGTCAGGCAATAGCTCTAGGAAAAACATATCAGTTTTGCAACTATTTGCAAGTCTGTATTGTATAATAGCTGAAAGGGGGGATGAACATGGAGCTGTCTCCGGCGCGCAGAGACGGTGTCATAGAAGCTGTGAAGCGGTATTCATCCATGGTCTATCGCCTGGCCTACGCGCGGACGCGCAACCATGCGGACGCGGAGGATATCTATCAGGAGGTGTTCCTAAAGCTGGCGAGGGCCGACATTTCCCTTGAGGATCAGGAGCATGTGAAGGCGTGGCTGCTGCGGGTGACGGTCAACTGTTCGGTGAATCTCTTTCGAAGCGCCTGGCGGCGACATGTTCAGACGGTCGAGGCGCTTCCGGAGAGGGCATCTCCATGGGATGGCGATGATCGCTATGAAGCGCTGAACCGGGCGTTGGATATCCTGCCCGCTCGCTATCGCGCCGTCATACACCTATATTACTATGAAGAAATGTCCGTGGATGAAATATCGGCTGTATTAAACACCAAGCCCGCTACGATCCGCTCCCGCCTCGCGCGGGGCAGGGAACGACTGAAGCGGGAACTGACGCAGAACAAGGAGGCGAATCCGAATGCTTAAAGACGAATACAAGGCCATCTACGATCGGATTCAGCCCAGCCGATCATTAGAAGCTGAAACGGAGGCTCAGATTATGGCACACTTTGATGGAAAGAAACTGGTAAAGCCCATCAGCCGGACCGCGGTCATCGCCATCGCTCTGGCGGTGCTGCTGGTGGGGACGGCTATCGCGGCAACGTTGCAATCCAATATCCTGTCGAACCTGTTCCGGGGCAGGACGCCCAGCCCGGAGGCGGAGGCCGCGCTGGTTCGGGATGCCGGGCAGGTATCCGACGCAGGCATCACCTTGAAGCTGGACGAGTACCTGGCGGATCAGAATACGCTGAATCTGTCCTGGACAGTCACCTCCGAACGAGACGAGCCCGTCTACTACGTCACCTGGGCGGAAGTCGACGACCACGGGCTGACGGAGGCGGACGAAGCGCAGGGCTATGTGCCCGGCTTCCCCTACGGCAGCAGCGACGAGAGCATCGGCGACAACGCGCTGGTGCGGCTGGCTCCGGGTGCGAACGCCTATACCAGCGATATGTCCCAGGGCTGGGCCCACGGCATCGACCGTCCGCTGACGGCGAGGGTATTCGTTCGGGCCTACACCACGGATCTTGTCATGAGGCAGACGGACTTCCGCGCCCCGGAGCTGTACTGTATGGAACCCGGAGACGCGGCATGCGCTGTGGTCAAGGACATCGAGGCCGCCGGTGGTATCCCCATGGCCTGCAACCTGCCACTGTGCTATGTGGGCAGCTACGACGCCTACCGGCAGGCGCTGGGGAACGGCACTGAGCCGGAGGAGATCTGCAACGCGCTGACGGCATCCGGCCTGTTCCAGCCGCTGAAGGATTTGACGCTCGAAGTGGAAATCGCCGAACCGGTCGATACCGCCGGCTTTGAACTGGCAGAGCCGCAGACCTTCGAGCTGCCCGGCAGGACGGTTGAGCTGAAAGCCATGAAGTTTGACATCGCCTCCACGCTGATCCGGTATGACGTCATTCTGGACAGCGACGCGGACGCGAATGCCGAGACGTGCTGGTATCTGGTCGCCGGCCCAGATGGACAGGTGAAAAACGTGGAGTGGTCGCTGAGCCTGAGCAGCAATGAAGCGGAAACCATCGAGCGTGACGGAAAGCTCTGCACCGTCATCCATTATGACCTTGGCAGCGATTCGCCCGTGACCGATCTGCCGGACAGCCTGACCTTCATTCCGGTGAGCGATCTTCCCCGGCAGGAGGGCGAACCCTCGACGGCCTACTGGCAGCGCGTCGCCGACCAGGCGAAGGCGGAGGGCTGCTTTACGGTCAAATTGAAATAAGACGTTCCCAAATGACCACCCATGCCCTGGTGCGAATGCATCGGGGCATGCTGGCAGGTAAAACAAAATAGCTGGATTTGCTGTAAGATTTTTGCGCGACCCGCGTCAAATACAGTGAAAGGAGGACGCTCAATGGAACCAGAATCGTTTGACGAGATCTATCAAAGCCATTTTGATCCGGTCTATCGATATGTGCTCTCCCTTTCCAGAGACCCACATGTCGCGGAAGAAATCACTCAGGAAACATTCTTCAAGGCTTTACGATCCTTAGATCAGTTTCGGGGAGACAGCAGCATAAAAAGCTGGCTCTGCGCCATAGCGAAGAACATCTGGATTTCCGAACAGAGGAAAAAGAAGGCGCAACCCATAGACGAAGCATCGGTGCTTCCCGATCCTGGCGTAAGTCCTGAAGAGTCCATCATACGTCAGGATGAAAGCATGTGCATCCATCGGCTGCTTCACCGTCTGGATGAACCCTACCGCGAGGTCTTCACCCTGCGGACGTTGGGACAGCTCAGCTACCGGGACATTGGAGATCTCTTCGGCAAATCCGAAAACTGGGCCTGCGTCGTCTATCATCGCGCTCGTACCAAACTCAAAAAAGAAATGGAGGCATGACAATGAAACTGCCGTGCGCTGTTGTCAAGGATCTTCTTCCCTTGTATGCGGAGAAAATGACAGAACCGGAGACGCGAAAGCTGGTTGATGAGCATCTGGAGGACTGCGCTGAATGTCGTCAGAAACTGGCTGAAATGGGTTCAGATAACGTTACTCCTGTCGAATCCACGCAGCCTCTGGTGGCATTGAAGAATGAAATTCGAAAGCGACGCCGGTATTCTGTTATCGTTGCCGCGCTGTTAGTTTTTGTTGCTGTATACACCTTCTTCTGCCATGACGGCCAACTGGAACCGGTACCCTGGCAGAGCGGGCTGATTGAAGTTGAAGGCATTGAGGCGCGACCTTATGAGGAAGTATACGGAGATGCCGAATCATCAGATGGATTTGAGCCCATGGTTGATGTTCTTGTTCTCAAAGTAGAAGGACGAATCAATGGCATGAATGAATCCGTGTTCAAAGATGAAGACGGAACGAGGACAGTCATTCTGCAGGGATGGAGCTCGAGACGCGATAGCGGAAACCTGCTGAAGGATTACAACGAGATGGTTTTGCGCCCTGTGCCGGATCGACTTCTTTACGGCGCGGGTGATCAGCAGCAGCTTCTGTGGGGCGAGCCGATGAACGGCGGCGTGGAAGTATTGCCCCGTCTGGCTTTGGCCTTCTACGTCATCGTTGCGGCAGGATTTGCTCTGATCCTGAGCATCGTCTGGATTGTACTTCGCAACAGGGCATACAGCTGGATTCCCCGTCAGCTGTTCTTTGCACCGCTTTCCTATGTGATCGCTCATTTCCTGATCAAAGGCGCACGGACGGAAACCTTCTTTATGGAAACAGACTTCTTCAGCATCGTGTTAACCGCCGTCGCCCTGTATGTTCTGTTTTCGTTTGCCTGGCAGATTTGGTCGCAGCATAAGAGAACAGTATAGCGGCATGAAGGATCTGAAAGACCTCATTTGTCGTAACCATTCACTCCTGCAAACATAAAGCTGATTGGGCGTGAAGATTGGAACGCTTTGCAGTGCGGCCACACGCTGTATCAGCGCTTTAATCAAAACAAATCCGTAACATATAGGTAAAGGGGCATGGCCATCGCTGTGCCCTATTTATTTACACTTATTCTATTTGCTTCTTGACATATATAGATTATCGATATATAATCTTTATATAGATTATCTATATAAAGGAGAGCGATAACATGCCTATTGACCGTAAACTGATGATGGGGAACACGGATATGCTGCTGCTAAAGCTGCTGGCTCAGGAGGACATGTACGGGTACCAAATCATTGAGGAGCTTTGCAAGCGTTCGAACCACGTGTTTGACATGAAAGCGGGAACGCTGTATCCGCTGCTGCACCAGCTGGCCGAGAAGGGCTTTCTCACCACTTATGAGAAGAACGTCGGCGAGGCAAGGGTTCGCAAGTACTATCACCTGACTCAGAAGGGAGCGGATTATCTGGCTGAGCGGGAACAGGACTGGCATATCTTTTCAACCGCCGTACAGGGTGTGCTTGGGGGTGATGGTTATGTTCTGGCCTGACGATTACCTGGATCAGGTAGCCCGGCAAGTGCGTGTTGTGCGCATTCGTGAACCGCTGACGGCGGAATTGAGGGATCATATGCTGTCACAGAAAGAGGAATACTTGGCGGCGGGGCTGTCTGAGGAGGAAGCCGAGCGCAGAACCACGGAGGATATGGGGAACGCGCTGCTGGTCGGCGGAGAACTGGACGCGGCGCACCGTCCCGCAACACAGTGGAGGGGCATCGCGATTGCGATGTTGCTTCTGACCCTTGGATTGGGGATACAGGTGGTCAATGGCATGCTGGCAGGTTGCTCCATCATGGACACGCTGGTGGGCGCTCGTGCGCTCTTTACCGCGTTTGCCCTCGTGCCGCTGTGCCTGCTTGCCCTGACGGATTATACCCTCTGGATTCGATGGAGCCTGCCAATCATGGCCGCTTGGCTGATTTGTATGGCGCATCGACTGATTCCGCTTCAACGCCTTATCACATACGACCCCGCAATATTCCGTGTTCTGGTTCCGCAGGTCCTGGCGGTTTCGCTTCCCATGGTCACGGCACTGCTGGCCTGTCGCCTGCGCGGGCGGGGCTGGGGCGCATTTGCGGTGTGCCTGTTCCCAGGGGCCGTTGCAATGCTGCTGTGCTGGGAATACCGATATACGGGAATTGATATTGCGCCTTGTATGCTGATGGTGGCCCTCGGGCTGTTGATACTGATTCTGGCCGTTCGGGACGGATTCTTCAAGATTTCCCGGCGTTGGGCTTATGTGCTGCTGATCAGCCTGATTGGCCTCGCGGTCATCTTCTCCGCTGCGCGGTTTAATCCTCAACCTGGCGACGGGGATATGCGCCAGATGATAGGCGCGATTCTCCGCGGCGCCAGACCTTTCGGACACTCGGCGAATGTCGCAGCCGTCTCAGACGCTTGGAGGCGCTTTGTTGACATGGGTTATGGCATGGCGGATTACATGCTGCCGGGCATCGTGGCCTATGTCGGCTGGATGCCCTGTGCGCTGCTGACTCTGGCCCTGGCTGTCCTGCTTACCTGGTGTGTCCGCCGCTTCTCGCGCTTCGAAAACCGCATGGGCGCACTGTTGGGGATGACGGCTGTGCTGACGATGTGCCTTCAGGCAGTTATCTATGTGCCCGCTTCCTTTGGTTTGATCGGCGAACACCTCAGCCTACCGCTTCTGTCCTACGGCCATGCCATTCTGATGGTGGACGCCGCCCTGGTAGGTATGATGTTGGGAGTATTGCGCGGAGAAACACTGCCGGAGCCAGCTGTAATACTGCGGCACCCGCATTATGTGACAATGGAATGAGATAAGTAAACGATTCCTTTGTCCTGATTAATCATGGCATAGTCTACCATCAGACTGGGCAAAAGAACTGTTTCTAAGCCGTTCTCATATTTCTCAGACCTTAACAGACGCAAAGGCGGAGCGGGAGGTTGGCATAAAAAACGAAGAAAACCCTATTGCATACCGGCAAGCCGGGCGCAACCATTCCGCTTCGGCAAATTCAGATATAGTAGGGTGTATTTGAGGTGATTTCGCAGGAAAAACTTTCGCAAATATGTTAATATTCCACCTGCTATTTTCGGCTGTAAAGTTTATTAGTATCAAAATAGTATCACAAAAGGCTGGGAAATACAACAGAATTATGTGGAGCTCTACATAATTCCGGCACGGACGGACGCTGTCAGGCACAGCGGATAACAGCCTTGCAAGAGGCGTTGTACCTGCGCTGGATATATTCTTGATAGGCTTTCTGGTCTGTCATGGAAATTCCCCCTCTCTGAATAATAGTGCGGGGCGGCAGCACTCCTTGCTGTCGCTCCTTGACTGCCTAACTGCGAAACCGGGCGGGGCTGTCAACGGTGGGCGAAGCCCGTTCATCTTGACCGCCCGCTGGCTCGGCTGGCTTTGCTATTTACCCGACAAACTTGAATTTATTGTAAGGTATCACGTTTTACCTTCTTAAGCCTTACTATCATTACCATAGGAATTTCTTTGTTGGTTTTGAAACATTCTTCATAAAATCCATCAATGACAAATCCAGCTCTAAAACAAAGGTTAAAAATATCTTGTATGGAACGATGAT
>JAFWEL010000188.1 GCA_017512905.1 Clostridia bacterium | reverse complement strand
TGTCGACCAGAGCAAAAAAGGCTTCCTTGCAGATTTGCCGCCCGGAAATCGCCTGCGATTTCAGGCAAATCTGAGGAGGATGTATTGAAGGGGGACCTGTCCCCCTTCAAACGGGCGCAAGCCCGCGACAAATCAGAATATCACGAGGTTATATCATGTCGATGACCTTAAATCCCGGCGAACGGCTGGACGATTTGCAGTGCGACGGGCTGAAGCTGATCCAGCGGCCCGACGCCTTTCGCTTCGGCACTGACAGTGTGCTGCTGGCGGACTTTGCCGCGCCCCGAAAGGACGAAAGAGCCGTGGACCTGGGTTGTGGCACCGGGGCCATCGCGCTGCTGATGGCGGGACACCAGCCCCGAATGACCGTGGACGCCGTCGAACTCCAGCCGGACGTGGCCGACATGGCCCGGCGAAGCGTCGCCCTGAATGGCTTGGAAAGCCGGGTACGGGTGCACTGTGTGGATATGCGCGAGGCCTGGCATGCGCTGGGCGCGGGGCGATGCTCCCTGGTGGTGTGCAATCCCCCCTACGGGCGCAGCGGCGCGGCGCTGGAGAGCCGGACCGAAGCCGTGCGCATCGCCCGCCACGAGGGCGACCTCACCCCCTCCGCCGTCGCCCGCGCTGCCGCCATGCTGCTGAAAAACGGCGGGCGGTTCTGCGCGATCTACCCCGCCCCCCGGGCCTACGAACTGATGCGAGCCATGGACGCGTCCGGCATCGCCCCGAAGCGCCTGCGCACCGTGCACGGCGTCGCCGGACGCGCCCCGAAGTTCGTGCTGCTGGAGGGCTTCAAACAGGGCGGCGAGGGCCTGCACTGGCTGCCGCCGCTGGTGCTGAGAAACGAGGACGGCACGTTTACGGAGGAATGGCACAGGATCTACAAAAGCTGAGTAGCCGGGGCAATGCCCCGGCTACTCAGCTTTCATATCCCCCATCACCGACAGAGTCCCGCCGTCCATGCGGGCCATGACGTCGGCGCAGGATGCGGCCTCGCTGTCGTGGGAGACGATCAGCACCGCCGCGCCGCCGGCCCTGGCGGCGTCCCGCAGCACATCCAGCACCTGGCGGGTGCTGGCGTCGTCCAGGTCGCCGGTGGGCTCGTCCGCCAGCAGCACCCCGGGATTCCGGGCCATCGCCCGGGCGATGGCCATGCGCCGCAGTTCACCGCCGGAGAGCTCCGCGGGCCGCGCATCGGCCAGATGCCCGATATCCAGCGCCTCCAGCCAGTGACGGGCTGTTTTTTTGTCCTCGACGCCGGCCATCGTCCCCGGCAGCAGCACGTTTTCCAGCACCGTCAGGCTGTCGATCGCGCTGCGCCCCTGGGGCACCACGGCGATCTTTTCGTTTCTGAGCCTGGATAGCGGCGCGTCGCCCAGGGCATACAGGTCCGTATCCCCCAGCAGCACACGGCCTTCGGTGGGCGTCAGCAGCCCCGACAGCATGTGCAGCAGCGTGGTCTTGCCCGAGCCGGAGCGGCCCATCAGCACCGTGACCGTCCCCGGACGCAGCTCAAGGCTCGCGTTTCGCACCGCGTAAAAATGATTGGCCTGTCCAGTCCTGCGCATGTAGCGCATGGAAAGGTTTTCAGCTTTCAGGATCATGTCACGCGCCCTCCCTCAGCGTAATGCCCACATCCGTGCGGCTCAGCCGCCAGGCCGACCAGGCGCTGGACAGCGCGCCGACCAGCAGCGTCGCCAACACCGTGCCCGCCGCCAGGGCCAGTATCGTCCCCGCCGGCGGCGTCAGGTAGGGCAGGCCCAGCCGGGTCTCGATCAGCGTGGCGAAGGGGAAAACGGCGACGGCTGCCGCGCCCACGCCGATCAACCCGCCCGCCAGGCTGCACAGCGCCGATTCGGCCAGCATCAGCCGGGCCAGCATGCCCCTGGAGGCCCCCAGCAGCCGCAGCACCGCGAACTCCCGCCGCCGCTCGTTGGCCATCATGCCGAAGGCGATCAGCAGTATGATGAAGGCCAGCGCCCACACCGCGCCGATGAGCAGCGACACCGTGCGGGAGATGCCCGTCAGGCTGTCGGACACGTCGGTGAACATGCTCCGGGAGCGCACGGCGGTGACCTTGCGCACATGGCCGTTCAGCGCGTTGTTCACGGCCCCCACGTCGTAGCCCTCCGCCACCTTCACATACACCGCCGAGATCAGGTCGTCGGTTTCGCTGGTGATCTTGTGGGTGACGCCCTTGGCCTCGGCGGCGGCCAGCAGCGTTCTCATGGTGTCCATGGTGCAATAGACCGCGGTGTCCAGTCCCGTGCCGGTCTCGGCCAGCTTCGCCACCACGTGGGTATTCAGATCGTAGATGCGCAGGTCCTCCCCCACGTCCGCGGTGACATCACAGCCCACGGCCACGTCCATGTCCCCCAGGGCCCGGGTGGTGCTCCGGTCGATCCAGGGCTTCACGGTGAAGTCGACCTCCGGGTCGATGCCGATGACCTGCACCTTCACCGCGCAGCAGTCCGCCTTCAGCGAGGCCAGGAAGGTCTGGGGCGCGGCGACGGCCACCCCCTCCACCTCCCGCACCCTGTCCAGCACCGAGCCGTCCATGTAGAAGGCCCCGGTGGTGCCCTGGAGCAGCATGTTCTTGAAGGAAACCTTGCTCTCGGCGGTGGCGGGCATCACGATGATGTCGGCCCCCAGCCGCGCCTCCAGGCTATCCAGGCCGCTGCGCAGCGAGCGCACCACCACCGACCCGCCGAATACGCAGAGGGCCAGGAAGGCCGTCAGCAGCACCAGCGCCGCGGTCCGTCCCGGCCTGCGCGTCAGATTTTTGAGCGGCAATTGTCCGAGCCTCATGCTTTCCTCCCCCGCGACGTCAGGCAGCCCGCCAGCGCCACGACCAGCGTCAGCGCGAACAGCACCAGCATCGCCGGGCGCATCACCATCCGGCAGCGCATGGTGTTCATCCTGCAGATGTCGATCAGCATGCCTGGAGTGAGAATGCCCACGGCGGACACCGGCAGCACCGCCAGGTAAAGCCCCTGCCGCCGGTCCGGCAGTATGAACGCCAGCAGCGCGATGACCGCCTGCGCCGTGCCCAAGCCCAGCATCGCCCTGGAAGCCCAGTGACAAGCCCCAAAGCTGCCGTCCTCGTGCACACAAGCGCCGAGAAACGTCTGGCTGCCGATGGCGATGCCGAGGGAAAGGAGGAGGACGATCAGTGCGGGAATGGATTTCTTTTTCATAGGTGCCTCCTTCGGTAAACTCTGATTTGTCGAGCTGATGACGAACTCCCCTTTGGCTAACTTACCGGGGGTATCGGGGGCGGTAGCGCCCCGATCTTTAATCGTACGCGGCGGCGTGTACGCCGCGGGCGGGGCCTTTTTTGCGGCAGGGAGCCTGTCG
>JAFWEL010000187.1 GCA_017512905.1 Clostridia bacterium | reverse complement strand
TGTCGCCCTAAAGGACTAACTTCGTGTCGCGGCAACCTGCCGCCACCGTTCCCAGCCGATAAGAATGCCGTGGCGGCAGATTGCCGCCGCTACAGGGCTTTCAGGGATTCTATACTTCATTTTCGTCGCGGGAACGTTCCTTTCGTTCTGGCTGCAACATTCCGTGCGCGGCTTTTCCTGTTCCCTGTTGACTGTTCCCTGTTCCCTTTGTACTACCCTCTGCTTTTCCACCAACAGCTCGATAAATCAGAATTTACGGCGCTGTGTCAATCCTCCACAATCCTTCCGTCCACGCCAATCGTCACCACCCGCCAGGGGATGAACTTGCCGCTTCTTTGCAGGGCCTGCCTCGCGGCGTACTCCAGGCCGCCGCAGCAGGGGACCTCCATGCGGACGATGGTCATATCCCGGATGTCGTTTTCCCGGAGGATGGCCTCCAGCTTTTCGCTGTAGTCCACGCCGTCCAGCTTCGGGCAGCCCACCAGCGTCACCCGGCCCCGGATGAAGTCGCTGTGGAAATTGCCGTAAGCGTAGGCGGTGCAATCCGCCGCGATCAGCAGCTTCGCGCCGTCAAACCAGGGGGCGTTCACCGGAGCCAGCTTGATCTGCACCGGCCACTGGCGCAGCTGGCTGGGCGCCGATTCCGCGGCGGCGGCGGTCCGGGCATCGTCCATTTGCCGGGGCGCGGAGCCGGGGCAGCCGCCCGCCGGGGGCGTCATTGTCCTGGGCCGGGAACCGGGGCAGCCCTGTCCCTGCATTTTCTCCGTCAGCCTGGCCGCCTTCGCCGCGCGCACCGCCGCCTCGTCATAGGCGGGAGCCTCCCGCTCCTCGAAGGTGATGGCTCCGGTGGGGCAGCCGGGCAGGCAATCCCCCAGCCCGTCGCAGTAATCCTCCCGGGTCAGCTTCGCCTTTCCGTCGATCATCTGGATCGCGCCCTCGTGGCAGGCCCGGGCACACGCGCCGCAGCCGTTGCATTTTTCCCCGTCGATGTGAATGATCCTCCGCTTCATGCGTTCAATGCCTCCTTCTCCTTCGCCTGTTTCCTCGCCTCGCGCTCCGCCATGGCCCGGGCCTTCTGCTGGCGGGCGATTTCCATCATGTGAGCGTACATCTCCTCGCCGACGCACTTCTTCGCGTATTGGCACCACTGTACGCAGCTCAGCGCGTCGTTGTAGATCACCTGGCCGCAGTTGTCGCATACCGCCTCGGTGTCCACCGAGAATATCTCAATCAGATTTCCGCATCTCGGGCAACGCTTTTCCTCCAGCGTGGGGGTGCGGGGCTTGCCCTGGCAGCCTTCAAATATCATAAAATCGTCCTTCCTTCTTTTCCCAGGTTCCCTTGACTTCACAGCCATATTTTACTATACTCGCGGGGAAATGTATGTTGGATTTACAACATGGGAGGCAAAAATGCCGGTCAATTTCGATGCGCTGGCCGCCTGTCCGCTGTTTGAGGGCGTTTCCCGCGAGGATATGGGGGCCATGCTGCAATGCATGCAGGCCCGGACCGTGGACGTGGCGAAGGGCGAGGCAGTGTTCCGGGCGGACGGTCCGGCGGAATACGTGGGCATATTGCTCTCGGGCGGAGTCCGGGTGTTCCGGGACGATTTCGATGGCAACCGCACCATCCAGGCGGCCATGCGCCCCGGCGACCTGTTCGGGGAGACCTTCGCCTGCGCCGGGGTGGGGCGGCTGCCGGTGACGGTGGAGGCGGACCGGCCCAGTCGGGTACTGCTGATCCGCATGAGGCGGATGATCGAAACCTGCCCCAGCGCCTGCGCCTTTCACAACCGGGTGGTGATGAACCTGCTGAAGGTGCTGGCGGCGAAAAACCTGATGCTGAACCAGAAGCTGGAGATCACCTCCCGCCGGACTACCCGGGAAAAGCTGCTGGCCTACCTGTCGGCCCAGGCCCGGGCCGCCGGGTCGGACGCCTTTGTGATCCCCTTCGACCGGCAGGGCCTGGCGGACTACCTGGGCGTGGACCGCAGCGCCCTGTCGGTGGAGATCGGCAAGCTGAGGCGGGAGGGCGTCATCGAGAGCCACCGCAGCGCCTTTACGCTGTTACACCCTTGATCCGATGGAGGATGAGTGCATGTATACGAAAGCATTGAGGCGGACCGCGCTGATGATGTCGGGCTTTATCGCGGTGTTTGTGACGGCCGTCGCCATGGGGCTGGCGGCGCGGCAGATGATCGCGCCGAGGCCGGGCGGCGGTCCGGCGGGGCCCGTGGCGGGCCTGCGCGAAGCCGTGCAGACGCTCAAGCCGACGCTGGAGCCCACCGTTGAGCCGACCCCGACGCCCACACCCACGCCGGAGCTCACGCCGACGCCAACGCCCGAGCCCACGCCGGAGCCGACCCCCGAGCCGCGCACCGCCCGCATCCGCGCCGTGGGCGACCTGATGGTCCACCAGAGGCAGCTGGACATGGCGAGGGGGGAGGACGGCAGCTATGACTTCCACCCCCAGTACGCCCGGATCGCCGATGTGCTGGCCGACGCGGACTATACCATCGCCAACCTGGAGACCACCATCGGCCGCAACGACAACCGGGCCTGGTCCGGCTTCCCCTGCTTCAACACCCCGGAATCGCTGCTGGATACCGTGAAGGACGCGGGCATCGACTTCCTGACCCTGGCGAACAACCACATCGTGGACCGGGGCTTCACGGGCCTGCAGCTGACCGTGGACAACGTGGAGCGCTGGGGCTTTGACTACGCCGGGGCCAACCGCACCCCCGAGGAGAAGGAGCGGACCGTGGTGGTGGAGGTCAACGGCATTCACATTGGCATGCTGTGCTACACCGAGATGACCAACGGCATGGAGAAGATCAAGGGCAACGGCGCCGCCCGGGAGTACGGCGTGAACTACCTCAAGGACGCGGACTTCGCCGCGGATGTGCGCCGGCTGCGCGACGCCGGGGCCGAGGTGGTCTTCGCCCTGCCCCACTGGGGGGCGGAGTATACCCAGCAGCCCATCCAGAGCGTACAGACGACCGCCCAAAAGCTGGTAGCCGCAGGGGTGGACGTGGTGATCGGCAGCCATCCCCACATGGTCCAGCCGGTGGTCTGGGTCGAGGCGCAGACGGAATCCGGCCAAACGCGCCGGGGGCTGGTGGCCTACAGCATGGGCAATTTCATCAGCAACATGAGCAAGCACCATACCGATTACGGCATACTGCTGGATTTCACGCTGAAGGAGCGCAAGGGCGGCGGCTTCGACGTGACTGACGTGAAGGTGATGCCCACCTTCTGCTGGCGGCAGCCCGATGTGATCCAGACCCTGCCCGCGCTGGACTATTACGACGCGCCGCCCGAGGGCATGACCGACGACCTATGGCAGCGCCTGCGGGACAGCGTGGACGACCTGCGCGAGCTGATCGGCGATTTCCCGATGATCGGGAGCGAGGGGTAAATACTGATTTGTCGGGGAGACGAGGGAACGGGGAACAGGGAACAGGGAACAGGAATGGCGGCTGCCGCGAACATTTCGATATTGTACGAGTTGTAGCGGCCCTAAAGGACTAACTTCGTGTCGCCCTAAAGGACTAACTTCGTGTCGCCCTAAAGGACTAACTTCGTGTC
>JAFWEL010000035.1 GCA_017512905.1 Clostridia bacterium | reverse complement strand
GGCGGCAGGTTGCCGCGACACGAAGTTAGTCCTTTAGGGCCGCTACAACTCGTACGTTATCGATATGTTCGCGGCAGCCGCCATTCCTGTTCCCTGTTCCCTGTTCCCTGTTCCCTCGTCTCCCCGACAAATCAGAATTTTACAGCTTCAAGCTCACTTCCCCGGAATTGACCCGGGAGACGCCTGCATCGGTGCGGATGACCAGGCGGCCCTGGTCGTCGATGTCCAGCGCCCGGGCCGGGAACGACTCCCCGCCGCGAATCACCTGGACGTCCCTGCCAATCACGACGGAGCGCTTCCGGCTCTCGGCCATGAATTCCAGGCTGTTCAGCTGGCCGTAGAGGGCGTTGAGCTGGTTGGAGATCTCGGCGATCAGCCGGTTCCGGGACACGGGCCGGCCACACTCATTCTCGATGGACGTGGCGATGTCGCTCAGCTCCGGGGGAAAATCCATGGCCGCCACGTTCACCCCGATGCCCAGCACCGCGTATTCCAGCTGGCCGCTTTCAAAGTCCATGCTGGCCTCGCAGAGTATGCCGCACACCTTCCGGCGGTTGATGTACAAGTCGTTGACCCACTTGATGCCCACCTGAACGTCGGCCACCGCCTCGATGGCCCTGGCGACGGCCACGGCGGCCATCGACGTAATCATCACCGCCTTCTCGGCCAGCATCGCCGGTCTCAGGACATAGGTGATGTACACGCCGGAGTGCTCCGGCGAAAAGAAGGCGCGGCCCATGCGGCCCTTGCCCCCCGTCTGGGATTCGGCGATCACCAGATAGCCGTGGGGCGCGCCGGTGGCGGCGATGGCCTTGGCCCGGGTGTTCGTGGAATCCAGCGTGCGGTGCAGCTCCATCCGGCTGCCGATCTCCCCGTCGCCCAGCCACCGCCGGATCTCGGGGATGGCGACGCGGTCCGGCGCGTCTGTCAGGCGGTAGCCGCGGTTGGTCGCGGCCTCGATGGTGTACCCCTCCTGCCGGAGCTGGCCGATGGCCTTCCAGACGGAGTTGCGGCTGATGCCCAGCTTGCGCGCCAGCCGCTCGCCCGAAACAGGCGCGTCCGCCTGGGTGAGCATGGCCAGCACATCGTCCCTCGTAGACATAAAAAAACCTCCCTGCGCAGTGACACCACCATAGCACGGGGAAGGTCTGTTTGTCAACTTTGTTTGGTGAATAGGGTGACAATTTCTTTTTCGGGGGGGTGGTTGATTGTGCAAATTCTGATTTGTCGCAGCGCGACAAATCAGAATTTTCCCGCCTGAACACTTAACGGATTTCTATAGATCCTCAGGCACACGCCACCCGCCAACCCTCTCTAAACTCTAAACTCTGAACTCTGCTCTCCGTCCTCCTCCTCGCGCCTCATCCGCTCATCCCTTTCCCTTTTGGAGAACACGCAGCCGCAGTAGTCCTGCCTGTACAGCCCGTATTCCCTTGACAGCTCGCAGGAGCGCTTGTAGCCGTTCTTCTTCTTGAAATCGGAATACAGCCAGTTCACCCCTTCCCTTCGGCCATGCGCCGCGCCGATGGCGTTGAGCAGTTGGGCGTCCTTCAGGGGGCTGATGGTCAGGGAGGTGGTGAAGTAATCGCTGCCCAGCCGCGCGGCCATCCTCGCGGCGGCCTCAAGGCGCATCCGAAAGCACAGGGCGCAGCGCGCGCCGCCCTCGGGGTCGTCCTCGTGGCCGCGGCACAGGTCCATGAAGGCGGCGTTGTCGTAATCGCCGACGATCACCCGCAGTTCATTCTCATGGGGCAGGCACTCCGCCAGCCGCTGGAGCTCCGCCACCCGGCGGTCGAACTCCTCCCGGGGGGCAATGTTGGGGTTGTAGTAATAGACGTCGATGTCGAAGCAGCGGTTCAACGCCTCCAGCACGTAGCTGCTGCAGGGCGCGCAGCAGGCGTGTAACAAAAGGCGCGGCCTGCGCCCGGACACCTCGATCCGCGCAAGCTCGCGCTCCATTTCAATCTGATAGTTGATCTTCACAGCTCTGCATCTTCCTTGTGCCATTCAAAGGGGGCGGAGGTCACGCTCCGGGGAATCATGATCCGCACGGCGCTGTGCAGGTTTTCCATGGACACGCTGTCCGTCGCGGCCTCCCGCTCGCCGTCCAGCGTCCACTCCACCGCCTCGTCGCATTCAATGTCGATATGCTTGGCGGAAAAGAAGTGGATCATGTCGTTGGGCACACTCTGGGTGGTCAACCCGACGATGATGCTGCTCAGCTGGGCGGGGTTGATGGGATTGCGCACCATGGTGACCTCAAATCGGCCGTCGTTCAGCGCCACCAGCTGGGCATCCAGCTGGAGTATGCCGCCCACCGACGTGGAATTGGTGATTGAGCAGAACACGAAATCGTCCTCCAGCGCCAGCTCGTCCGCCCGCACCCGCATGTGGAAGGGCTTGATGGCCGTCAGGTCGCGGATGCCGGCGAAGACATAGGCCGCGTGGCCCAGCACGTTCTTGGCCGCCTGGGGCGTGGCATAGGACGCCTTGGCAAAGGCCCCGCAGGTGGCAGTATAGATGAAGTGGCGGCCGTTAAATCGGCCCACGTCCACCGTCTGGACCCTGCCCTCCAGGATGTCGTGGGTGGCCTGCATCACGTCGGGAGACAGGCCGATGCTGGCGGCATAGTCGTTGGTGGTGCCGCAGGGCACATAGCCCACGGGGCAATCCATCCCCGCGGCCAGCATGCCGGACACGGTCTCATTCAACGTGCCGTCGCCGCCCGCGCAGACCACCAGGTCGTATTTCCGGGGACATCCCGCGATCACCCGGGTGGCCTCGCCCGCCGCGCCAGTGACGTAGGGCTCGCACACGTACCCTGCCTCGATAAAAAGCCGGATCATGTCCGGCATGAAGCGGTTGGCCTTGCGCTGGCCCGCCTGGGGATTGAGCATAAACAGAAGTCTTTTCATAGGACCGCCTTTCCATACCCTTCTCGGTAAACCATTATGCGTACAACAGGTACAGCTTGAAGCCGAGCCCGTCGCAAGACACCTGGTGATAGCGCACACGGCCCCGCTGGCCGCGCACCGCGCCGTAGATGGCGGGGCCATGCAGATGGCCGTAGACGCAGTCCGTCACACCGTAGCGCTCCAGGATGTCGGAAAAACCCGGTTCGTCGTCGGTGAGGGGCGGATAGTGCATCAGCGCCGTAATCGGCGCCCGTTCATCCCGGCGACGGGCATGCTGCAGCGACATCTCCAGGCGCAGGCGCTCCCGGGTATAGATGCGAAGGTCGTCCTCTGAAAACTCCGGGCCGGGCAGCGTCCAGCCCCGGGAGCCGGCGTACAGGCGGCCGTCGATGAACACGCTGTCGTTCTGCAGGGCCAGCATGCCCTCGCCTACGGCGCGCCGCACCCGGCCGATGGAGCTCCACCAGTAATCGTGGTTGCCCCGCAGCAGCAGCTTCGTCCCGGGCAGCGCCGCGATGCTGTTCAGGTCATCCATCGCTTCCTCGAGCTGCATGGCCCAGGAGATGTCCCCCGGCAGCAGCACCAGGTCGCCCGGTGACACCCGCGCCAGCCAGTCCTCGCGAATGCGCTGGAAGTGATCCTTCCAGTGCTCACCGAAGACGTCCATGGGCTTCTGCTTCGCGGGCAGGTGCAGGTCGGCAATCGCATAGACCGCCAAGGCTATTCTTCCCCGTTCTTGGCGTCGAAGGAATCGTTCTCGTCCTCCTCGTCCTCATCTTCGCTGTCGAAATCGGCGTCCTCGCTGAAGTCCTCGCCATCCAGATCGTCGCCGATGTCCAACTCGATTTCGTCCATCGTGGACACGGAGTCGATCTCGATGCTGGCCGGCTCGTGCTGGATCTCCTCATCGCTGTCGATCTCGTTGCGACGGGCCTGCTCCTTCAGGCAGTAGGCGCACAGCTCCTGGCCGGGCACCACGGGGTTCTCGCCGCATTCAGAACACAGCTCGATCATCTCAAACTGCTCGCTCTCCCCCCGGACCTCCCGCCGACAGACGGAGCACATGGTATCCGTGTCGTTCATGTAATTCAATTCGCAGCGTGGGCACTTGACCAAACCCATCTTCATTCCTCCCCAATTAACGGCTTATCAGTTGCCCGGGGCAACCGAGCACAGGTATATCATCGCGTTGAAACCTCAATCACATGACATATTATACACAAAAAAGGCAATAGCACAAGTCCCTTTTTCACTTTCCCCGTTCTTTTTCCGATTCTTCCCGGTATCGACACGCGAAGGCTGTAATGTCACGGCTATAGACGTCTTTTAGCGCGGGGTTGTAGATGACGGAAGCGGGGTGATACATCGGGAACAGGCGGCGACCCTGCCAGTCGATAAAGCTGCCGTGCAGATCGCCGATGACGCTGCCGCGCCCGGTGAGGGCCTTCAGCGGCACGTTGCCCAGGGTGATGATGTAGCGCGGGTCCACCAGGTCGATCTCCCGCAGCAGCCAGGGCAGGAACAGCTTGATCTCCTCCTGGGTGGGCGGGCGGTTGACGGTGCGGCCCGCCGCCGAGAGCTTTGTGGGGCGGAACTTGACCACGTTGGTCACGTACAGCGCGGCCCGGTCCATGCCGGCCTGGGCCAGGAAAGCGTCCAGGTTCTTGCCGGCCTTGCCCACGAAGGGCCGGCCCTGGAGGGATTCCTGCTCGCCGGGAGCCTCGCCGATCATCATCACCGGCGCGCCCACGCGGCCCTCGCCGAACACCAGCACCTTGCGCTCTCCCTCGTACAGGTTCCGGAAGAACGCCGTGGCCTCCTTCTGAAATCGCTCCATGGTCAATCGCCCTCCTCCGGCGCGGCATCCAGCGCGTTGAGCCTGTCGCGCACCTTCTGAAAGTCTTCCCACGCTTCCCGCTTTTTAGCCGGGTCCCGCAACAAAAAGGAGGGATGGTAGGTGGGCATGAACCACACGCCCTTTTGCTCATACCAGCGGCCGTGGTCCCGGGTGATGAACACCTGATCCCGCAGCGTGTACTGGCAGGCCACCTTGCCCAGCAGCACCACCACCCGGGGCCGCACCAGCGCCACCTGGGCGCGCAGGTAGCCCAGACAGGCGGCGGCCTCGTCGGGTTCGGGGTTGCGGTTCTGGGGCGGGCGGCACTTGACGATGTTGCAGATGTACACCTCCGAGCGCTCCATGCCGATGGCGTGGATCATCCGCGTCAGCAGCTCGCCGGAGCGGCCCACGAAGGGCCGTCCCTGCCGGTCCTCGTCCTGGCCGGGGCCCTCGCCGATGAACATCAGCTTCGCGTGGGGGTTGCCCTCCCCGGGCACCACGTTGTTACGCGTCTCGCAGAGCCTGCACTTTCGGCAGGCGCCGATCTCCTCATAGAGCTGCGCCCAGGAAACCCGCACGGCCGCCAGCCCCCTTTCGTTGGTTTAGGTTCAGAATTTGAGTATTTAGTGGTTAGTATATAGTGGTGGTGCAAATCCCTCAACGCTTCGCTAGGCCTTCGGCCACGGGATTTGTTTAATTATTAGGAAACGGCGAAAACTTCAACGTTTCTCGATCCTTTTAATCAAAAGAAATCCGTAAGGATTTCCGACGCGAAGTTAGTCCTTTAGGGTGTCCAGTTTCAGGACATCGGTAATAGAAAGCTTCAGGACAAAGGTAAGGGTTTGTGTCAGCACATAGGTAAGACTTTCTGGTAGAATCGGCACAAGGGGGTGCCGAAGATGCCGTGGAAGGAGACCGATGCGATGAAGG
>JAFWEL010000186.1 GCA_017512905.1 Clostridia bacterium | reverse complement strand
TAAAGGACTAGCTTCGCGTCGCAAGCGATTTCCGGGCGGCAAATCTGAAAGGAAACGATTTTTGCTCTGGTCGGCAGGCTCCCTGCCGCCCTGAAGGACTAGCTTCGCGTCGCAAAAATCGCCCCGCCCGCGGCGTACATGCCGCCGCGTACGATTAAAGATCGGGGCGCTCCGCCCCCGATACCCCCGGTAAGTTAGCCCAAAGCCTCCCCTGCGACGTGAAGCTAGTGGGGAGGTGGCGCGTAGCGCCGGAGGGGTTCCGTCTGCTCGACAAATCAGAATTTATTTGCATTCCATCCCAATCCATGTTATGATAGTGTACATAGAATAACATTCACTGGGGGGATGTTGGATGATGGACAAGAGCAAATGGGACGCGACCTTTGCCGCCCGTTTTGCGCGGCACGAGGATGAGCTTCAGTGGCTGTACTGCGAGCTGTATCACGGCGACATGCAGGCCTATGATTACTTTGTGGAAATGCTGTATCGGGCATGGCTGGATCGGTCGGAAGCGCTGCGGCGCATCGACGCCCAGCGGGAGGACAATCCCGACTGGTATCGCGGCCACGACATGACCGGCATGCTGATGTACGTCAAGGCCTTTGCCGGTACGCTGAACGGTGTACGGGAAAAGCTGGATTATATACAGGATTGCGGCGTCAACTACCTGCACCTGATGCCGCTGCTGGAGAGCCCGGAGGGTCGCAGCGATGGCGGCTATGCCGTGTCCGACTTCCGGAAGGTCCAGCCGGAGCTGGGCACCATGGACGACCTGTCGGCTCTGGCCGGGGATTGCCACGACCGGGGCATCGCCCTGTGCCTGGACTTTGTAATGAACCACACCAGCGAGGACCACGAGTGGGCGCGCAGGGCCCGGGAGGGCGATCCCACCGACATGGCCCGCTACTTCATCTATGACAACTGGGTCGTGCCAGATGAGTATGAGCGGACCGTGCCCCAGGTGTTCCCCACCACCGCGCCGGGGAACTTCAGCTGGTGCGAGGTGCTGCACAAGGTGGTCATGACCACGTTCTGGCCCTATCAGTGGGACCTGAACTACGCCAATCCCATGGTGTTTAACGACATGACCGACAACATGCTGTACCTGTGCAACCGGGGCGTGGATATCATCCGGCTGGACGCGGTGCCCTATATCTGGAAATCACTGGGCACCAACTGCCGCAACCTGCCCCAGGTGCATTCGCTGGTGCGCATGATGCGCATGGCCTGCGAAATCGTCTGCCCGGGCACACTGCTGCTGGGCGAGGTGGTCATGGCGCCGGACAAGGTGGTGCCCTACTTCGGCAGCGTCTATAAGCCGGAATGCCACATGCTGTACAATGTGACCACCATGGCCTCCATCTGGCACACCGTGGCCACCCGGGATGTGCGGCTGCTGCGCAACCAGCTGGAGCAGGTGTTTGCCCTGCCCGGACAATATACCTTCCTGAACTACCTGCGCTGCCATGACGACATCGGCTGGGGCCTGGATTATGGGTTCCTGGGTCAGTTCGGCCAGTCCGAGATCCCCCACAAGAAGTATCTGAACGACTACCTGACGGGCAAGTGGCCCGGCAGTCCCGCCCGGGGCGAGCTGTACAACGACGATCCCCGCCTGGGCGACGCACGGCTGTGCGGCACCACGGCTTCGCTGTGCGGCGTACAGACGGCGCTTGAGAACGGGGACCCTGCCGCGTTGGAACAGGCGCTGACCCTGGACATCGCGCTCCACGCGCTGATGTTTACCCTCAGCGGTGTGCCGGTGCTGTACAGCGGCGACGAGATCGCCCAGCTGAACGACGACACCTACCATGACGATCCGCTGAAGGCCGGGGACAGCCGCTACCTGCACCGGGGCGACATGGACTGGAACGCCGCCGAAAAGCGGGGAGACGGGGCGACGCCCCAGGGACGCATGTTCGAGGCGGTCAGGCGATTGGAATCCCTGCGCGCAGGGCATGCCGCCTTCAGCGCCGACGCCGCTGTGCGTGTGCTGCCGCCGGTGGACGATTCCCTGCTGGGCATCGAGCGCAGCTATGAGGGCGAACGGCTGATCGCGCTGTTCAACTTCTCCGAATGGCCGAAGCCCGCCCAGCTGGAGGGCGGCGGCAGCTTCACCAATCTCTGGACGGGCAGCCAGGTGCGTGCCGAGGGCCTGACGGTGCCCGCCGGCAGCTTCCTGTGGCTGTATGACGGACGGTAATCCCCCTCGAGGTAGATCTCCTGTCCGCGGATTCGCTATTGTGGCGGATCCGCGGGCGTTTTTTGATTTGTTCATGATTGGCGAACAGATGCGCCGGCCTCAAGCGGAGGATGTCCGACCCTCAGTGCCACGGAAAAGACACAGTTATAGATAGCTTAAAATTAACGAAAACGATGTATTGACAATTCCGCAACAAAGGAGTAGAATAAATATAGTAAACATGGCGAATAAATGATCGCTTTTGCAGGGCAATCGGACATATAGCTTAAGCTCCTGCCGAAGGGTCGTTTATCGACGGAGGAGATGGAAGCGTGAAGGGATTTATGCAGAACATGTGGAAGAACCGGGCCCATGTGGTCATGGCGCTGCCGGCCTTCCTGGTGCTTTTCTTCATTATGTATGTGCCCATGGCCGGTCTCGTGATGGCCTTCAAGGCCTTCGACTATTCCAAGGGCATTTTCGGAAGCCCCTGGAATGGCATTGAGAACTTCAAGTTCCTGCTGGCTTCCAAGAGTACCTTCTTCAACATGACGAAGAACACCGTGCTCTACTATCTGCTGTTCACCTCCGTGGGCACGGTGCTGAACGTGGCGCTGGCCATCGCCATCGACAACCTGGTGCTCAAGCGCATGGCCAAGACCATGCAGACGCTGATGATCATTCCGGTGTTCATCTCCTATGCGGCGGTGCAGTTCATCGTTTACGCCTTCATCAGCTCCGACACGGGTCTGATCAACAACGCCCTCGGATTGAACATCAAGTTCTATTCCACCGCGAGGCTTTGGCCCTGGATCCTGCTGATCACCAAGATCTGGAAGGATACCGGCTACGGCTCGGTGCTTTACATGTCGGTGCTGTCGGGCATCGACACCTCCCTCTATGAGGCGGCCGACATCGACGGCGCCAACAAGTGGCAGAAGATTTGCCACATCACCATCCCCTCCCTGATCCCGATGATCACCGTCATGCTGCTGCTGTCCGTGGGCAACGTGATGCGCTCGGATACCGGCCTGTTCTATCAGGTTACCCGAAACAGCGGCATACTGTATTCCACCACGCAGGTCATCGACTCCTACGTGCTGAATCAGATCTTCAAGAATTCCAACTTCGGGTTCACCGCGGCAACCTCCTTCTTCCAGTCGGTTGTGGGTCTGCTGCTGATGCTGTTCGCGAACTTCACCGTTCGCAAGATCGCGCCTGAAAATGCGCTGTTCTGATCGACGAATTGAAGTGAGGGAGTGAACTGACATGGCGAAAAAAGTGAAAGCGAATTATTCCAGGAACAAGTACGGCATCGGTCAGTTTATACTGACGCTGGTTCTGGTACTGCTGACCGTATTCTTCGCGGCCCCGGTGCTGCTGGTGTTCATCGCGGCCTTTACCGATGAGGTTTACATCACCCAGCACGGCTTCTCGTTCCTGCCCCAGAAATGGAGCCTGAACGGCTTCAATTCGGTGTTGCGCTACGGCACCCAGCTGCTGCGCTCCTACGGCGTGACCATCGGCGTGACGGTGGTGGGCACCCTGCTGGGCCTGCTGATCATGAGCATGTACGCCTACTCCATCAGCCGCCGGGATTTCAGGCTGTCGAAGTTCCTGTCCGTCTACCTGCTGATCCCGATGCTGTTCAACGGCGGCCAGCTCTCCGGCTACATCGTGTTCACCGGCTATTACCACCTGAAGGACAGCCTGTTGCTGCTGATCCTGCCCCTGTGCGTGACCACGATGAACGTCATCATACTGCGCACCTACATCGCCAACTCCATCCCCTATGAGCTGATGGAGGCCGCCACCATCGACGGCGCGGGCGATTACCGGACCTTCTTCCAGATCACGCTGCCGCTGATGAAGCCGGCCCTGGCGGCCGTGGGCTTCATGATGGCCACCGCCTACTGGAACGACTGGCAGAACGCCCTGCTTTACATCGTCACCGACAGCAAGAAGCCCCTGCAGCTGTTGCTGATCAACATCCAGAAGAGCATCGAGTTCCTGCTGAACAACTCCAACGTGCCTGCCAGCGCCCGCGCGGCCATGGGCGGCACTATCCCCCAGTACTCCGCCACGATGGCCACCGTTGTGGTCGTCATCGCCCCGATCATGGTGGTTTACCCCTTCTTCCAGAAGTACTTCGTCAAGGGCCTGACCGTCGGTTCCGTCAAGGGCTGATCGAAAGCGCAGCGAAAACTGTCACCGGTTTCTGATGCCCTGTGAGGCATTCGAAATAATAAACCCATTTTCACAAGGAGGATAATCATGAAGAAGCTCGTATCTTTGGTTCTGGCTCTGTGCCTGCTCCTGTCCGTGGCCGTTGTGGCTCACGCCGAGGACAAGGTGGTCATCAACCTGACCCGCTGCACCTTCAACCTGGCCACCCCTGATTCCGATCAGGTGAAGAAGGTCGAGGATGCCATCAACGCCTACATCGCTGACAAGATCAATGTCGAAATCAAGCTGACCGACATCGGCTCCGGCGAGTACACCGACAAGGTGAACCTGGCTCTGGCCAACAACGAGATCAACCTGCTGTGGACCGCTTCCTGGGAAGCCGTCATCGGCACCAACGATCTGGTTCCGAAGAATGCCGTGTACGACATCACCGAGCTGCTGCCCGGCACCGCCCTTTACGAGTCCATGGACGCCGGCCAGTGGGAAGCCACCAAGTATGACGGCAAGAACTACTTCATCCCCGTCTACAAGGACAACGTGGAAGGCTATGACTTCATGTTCCGCAAGGATCTGGTCGACAAGTACGGCTGGGATATCTCCTCCGTGAAGAGCCTGGCTGACCTCGAGCCGATGCTGGCCGACGCCAAGGAAGAGGGCCTGAAGTATCCCTTCCTGACCCAGAAGACCGCCATGTTCTATCGCTGGTACATCGACAAGTTCGATTTCTTCACCGCCGATGCGAACACCAACTTCTTCGCCGTGGATCGTGCCACCAACGAAGTGGTCGACACCATCCAGACTCCCGAGTACGCCGAGTTCTGCAAGCTGATGGGCGACTGGGCCGAGAAGGGCTATATCTCCGAGGACGAGGCCACCAAGGTGACCACCGACACCACCACCCAGACCAAGGATTGGGCCATCTCCTGGTGGACCGACCTGCCCAACAACGTTGAGGCCAACAGCCGCTACAACCAGGAAGTCGTCATGCAGCCCGCCACCGATCGCTATGCGCACAGCACTTCCGCTCTGGGCAGCTGCTACTGCATCACCGCCAACTCCACCGAGGAGCAGGCCAAGGCCGCGATCGACTTCATGGGCCTGCTGTACACCGACAGCAAGCTGGCTGATATCTACACCTTCGGCATCGAGGGCGAGGACTTCGAGTACAGCCAGGCTGAAGGCCAGACCATCCAGCACGTGACGCAGCACTCCGACAAGTACAACCACTCCATGTGGGAGTCCGCTTCCGCCACCGTCGTCACTCCTCTGGACGTGGAGCCCGATGACAAGGCTGAGAGCTATATCGCCTTCAACGGCGGCGCCAACACCTCCGTGGCCGCTGGCTTCCGCTTCGACAAGACCCCCGTCGAGGCCGCTTACTCCGCCTGCTCCTCCCTGTTCGAGCAGTATGGCTTCGCGCTGGAGAACGGCGCTGTGCCCGCTGACGCGGTTGAGGATTACATCGCTCAGTATCAGGCCGACCTGGATGCCGCTGGTTATCAGGACGTGCTGGCTGAGTTCCAGAATCAGTACAACGCCTGGAAGGGCTGATAAATCGATAAATCGAATATAAGCCTGATCCTACCCCGGGACCCGCGAGAGCGGGGCCCGGGGTTTGCTGATATCAGGTGATGATGCGCAGGACGATTAACGGGACAATCCCCCGGAGAAAAGGTTGGAAAAGGAAGAACGTCACCGATGTCTGAAAGCATAAGAAACCTACAGTGGCGTTGCTAAAAATGAAGGCGGGGTGAAAGGTGCATGAAATGGTATTATATACTGTTGCTGGTGTGCCTGGTTATCGGACCCTTTGATGCCCTGTACATGTACATTAAGGCGGAAAAGAGAAAGGATGCGCTGAAAAAGCGGAGGCATCAGGAGAAAGAGGACAGTGGCGCTGGAAATGATCGATAGATCCGAAGTGATGTAGAGGTATACGTGATTTGATGTTGTTTGCATCAGGTATGGGCGTTTACAGCAGTAGAGGTGGCGCTCGTGCAGCTAAGGTTATCCTGTAAGGTGGATGGAATGTCTATGGCGGTAGTTTGCCGCGGATACAGCCTGGTAAATTCTGATTTGTCGGGGAGACGAGGGAACAGGGAACAGGGAACAGGGAACAGGAATGGCGGCTGCCGCGAACATATCGATAACGTACGAGTTGTAGCGGCCCTAAAGGACTAACTTCGTGTCGCGGCAACCTGCCG
>JAFWEL010000185.1 GCA_017512905.1 Clostridia bacterium | reverse complement strand
GGTCAGTTCACTTTCCGTTTTAAAAAACGCCCCGTAAACGTCGGTAGTGGTCAACGACTTCTCCGTCGCGCCGGTCAGCTTGGACAGCGTCTCGAAGTAGCTGCCGTAGACGTTCTTCAGCCCCAGGGAGTCGCCGGTCTTTCCGGTCAGCTTCGCCAGCGTCTCGAAGAATCCGCCAAACACCCCGGGCAATGTGCTGGACCCCTCGGCCGGCCGGGACGCCAGCTTCGCGAACACATCGACCACGGTGCCGACAAAATCCCCGATGCTCGTCCAGCCGTTCCGGATCAGCGACACCAGCACAGACATCGGGTCCTCGATGCCCAGCCACTGGGCGACGGTGTTCCAGCCATCCCGCAGCAGCCCCAGGTTCAGCTTCACGTCGGCGCTGCCGCCGAAGAGCAGCGTGCCGACAAATTCCCCCAGCTTCTGCAGGGCCAGCTTGAACAGCTCCCACAGCTTTGCCGCGACCGCGTCCCAGTCCACCTTCGCCAGGGCCTTGCTCACGTTGTTGGCAAAGCCCACGGCGTCGAAGCCCTGGAGAAAGGCGATGCCGAAGTCCAGCACCCCCTGCAGGGTGTCGTTCAGCCAGGTGCCAAGCCCCTCCCAGTCCACCTTTTTGAACAGGTTATTCACCGCCGTGACCAGCGCATCGCCCGCGCCCTTCCAGTCGAAGCCGGCCGCGGCGGTGCCCAGGACGGCCAACAGGTCGTTCACCCGGCCGCCGAGGGTCTGGCCCGCGCTGGCCCAGTCCGTCCGGGCGATGAAGGCGTTCAGGCCTTCGGTCAGCTTCAGCGCCAGCCCCGCCCAGTCGATGGCATCCAGCTTCTCGCCCAGCTTCGCCGTGAAGCCGTTGACGCCATCCGCCAGCTTTTCAGCGAACTGGACCCAGTCGAATTCATCCACGAACCCGGCGATGGTCTCGGCCAGCGACGTGAACAACAGCGCGATGGTGGCGCCCACGGTGGTAAAGTCGATTTCGGCCAGGGCATTATTCAGGAATTCGGCCACACTCGCGCCGATGTTGGTGAAATTGACGGTCTCCAGCGTCCAGTAGGCGGTGGAAAACAGGCCGTTGACGTAGAAGCCCACCTTCGCGCCCAACCCCGCCCAGTCGACGCTTTCCACCATTTCGTTGATCTTGCCGCCGATGAGGGTGCCCAGCGCCATCCAGTCCGACGCCTCAAACGCCGCCTTCAGGCTGTCGGCAAAAGCGGCGAGGCCCGATTCGATCTGGCGCTCCTCGAACATACCGGCGGTACCGCTCCCGCCGCCGCCCCCACCGGAATCCGACCCGGCTGAGCCGTCGGTGAGTACGTTAAGATGGTCGAAGCCGCTTATATAGCGCCTGAGTGCCGCCGTGGCCTTCGATATTCGCCCGGAGACCGAATCCCATGCGTCTGCCGTCTTCTTTGCCGCCACATAGGTGGAGGAACCCGTCAAACGGGCGAGGAGCTGGTTTATGAGGTTGAAAAGCCCCACCAGCTTATCTGTGACATAGTCGATGACCGGGGCCAACGCGTTGATCAGCGGCGCGGCCATGGCGGCCAGGGAATTGCGCAGATACAGCGCCGACGTGGCCATGGAATCCAGGGACGACGCCAATTCCTTCCACGCAGCCCTTCCATAGCGGTACAGGTTCATCAGCCCTGATTCCAGCCCGGACGCAAGGTTTTGCGCGTGCATCAGCGCTGAGACGATCCCCCTGGCATAGTCATTTAAGCGCGCAAAGCCCTGGACAGCGCGGTTGACCCCCGCGCCGAAAGCGCGCACCGACGCCTTCATGCCCTCAAGCGCCGAATGCACGAGGCCGGTATTGCGATAGAACGCCGCCAGGTCCATGCCCGCCACGGAGGATGGCCCGCCGGTATCGACGGTGATGCCGTAGTTTGACAAAAGATCACTTCCTTTGGTTGGGGTGGGAGGGAGTAAGGGATTAGGGATTAGGGATGGCCGGCGTTGGCGGCATGGAAAAGGCGACGCAGTTGCGCCGCCTTGGGGGAGCCGGGATTTGGACGTTCGGTGAAGAATAGAATTAATCGAGATGAATATCGAAGCGAGACAGCATTGATTCGATGGAATTGACGTTATCCAGCATAATGCCAGACCTTATATACACTTCATGCCCGAAGGTGTAGAGGGTAGAAGGATATATCCCAGCGCGCAGGGCCTTTCCATACGACACGGCATAAGTATCCGAAGATTCATACACATCCTGAACAATCAATCGAATCTTGGAAAGAAACATAGAAACTTCTTCCAACGCCGTATACAGGTCGAAGCCTTCATAGGTTTTGCCGTCTATAGTGACGTTCGCGCGTTCGGACACGGCCTTCGCCGTCGCGATATTGTCAGACATAAAACAACCTCCAGTCAACATTGAATCTTGACCCGAGGCAAGCAGTATGCTAAAATTTACATGCTTTCCTGCGGGAGAGCGGGTAGCTGAATGGGACGCCAGCAAGCATTAAGCCCATTCAGCTATTTCGTTTGTCGAGCCATTCACGAACCAGCTGTAAACCCTTGCGTATCACACCACTGCGGGTGGATTGCATTTCACGCGCCATATCATCGAGCTCTGAAACCTCAGAAGGAGACATGCGCATCTGAAGATTGATAGATTTCCTATCATCGCCAGCGAATGGCCGACCTATTCCCTTATCGTTGGGAGACAATCGTTTCACCTGCCTTTCGATGACGATTATAATTTATGTAATTACAAAAGTCAACCGCATTTGCAACATTTCAGAAACATGTCGCAATATCGCTGTAATATTGGCACGATTGAGCGATTAAAAAATTATTGTCAGGAGAACCGTCCCCATGACACACCAGCCGCATTGCATTCTCCAACGTTTCCACGACTTCCCGATTGCGAGACGCGATCATCCGGGCAAGGGACGAATCCTTGTCAGAGACGGTGAGATTGAAATAGCAATCGACCAGGCGGGAAAGATAGCACGCCCGATTGAGCAGCACGATCAATGCCACATCTTCGCGGATTTCAACCACAGGTTCATTTTCATGAATGTCCATAAACAGCCACCTTTCAATATCATTCAATAGCAGAAGGCACGGCGAGCAGTAGTTTAATCGCTTCGAGACGATCTATATCCAAATCCTTGGGATCACCCTTGTGGCGCAGGATTTCAAGTTCTTCCCGCCGGATCATCTGATTCATGTTGGGGATACCGCCATAGGAGAACAGGAATTCAGCTGCCCTGACATCGCCTTTGCAAGCTCTATTCGCCATAGAAAACATTATCATGATCGCTACGGTGGGCAAGCCGCAATCATTGATTTCATAGCCGAAGGTATTGAGAATATCCGATTCATAACTGTTGGGATCGACTTCGGCTTTCAGGATGGCATTGATGATACGCTGTATGGCACGCGTTTTCTTGATGCCGGCAGACATCTTCGCGCGGCGATTCGCTTCCATTTGGGCCGACACTTCAGGCGAAGACGCAGCCAGCTTTTCATAATAAGACGCGCCAGGTTTAAATTTACGAGGCATACGCACACCTCCGCACAGCTACCAAAAATATAGCATACCATTTCGCCATACACCAAATAATTCAAATGGCATGCCATAGATATCACTGAAGCACATGACGCACAAATCCCTTTTAGACAACACAAGCACATCCTTTTGAGATGACACGGCTTCATTCTCTTTTACGGAAGTGTCAGATTGAGGGAATGGCGCTTGATTCGACAAACATTGCTGTTCCATATTACGACCCCACTAACTTGCCGGGAGGTATCGGGGGGCGGCAGCGCCCCTGATCTTCAATCCGTTCCCGGCGACACGTAGTTAGTCCTTTAGGGCGACATGTGCGTCGGGACGGAATGTAACTCCGCACGCGGAGTTCATACCTTACAGATTTTCCGCCCGGAAATCCCGCAGGATTTCAGGAAAATCTGCAATCCCCCCTCGATGGAGGCCTGCCTCCATCGACGAGCGCCGCAAGGCGCGCAATCTCCGCCTGTTCCGCTTCTGTGTACCGCGGCTTCAGCTTGCACAGGCTGAGATTGTTGTTCCAGAACTCCAGCTCGTTCTTCTCCAGCTTTTTCCCCTTGGCCTTCTTCCCCCGCAGCCCCAGGATCGCGGCGTAGGTGGTGTCCTTGATCTCCATGAAATACCCCATGAAGGTCCACCAGTGCATATAATCCACGCCCCGCACCTCGAAGCCCGCGGCCCGGTTCACCGCCGGGAAGATCAGCGGCGCGTCCTGGGTCCAGTCCATCGTCCGGGGCCCCGGCCTGCCGTCGCCGGCGCAGCCGTGGTCGATGAACGCCACCGCCGCGTCGAACGCCGCCTGCAAATCCTCCGCCGGCATGTCGTCCAAATCCGGATACATGTTGTGCAGGCAGATCAGCACCTTTTCCCCGTCCGTCAGATCCGGGTCCTCAAACGCCGTCAGCGTCCGCAGCACATCCCGGAAGTCGCTGTTGATGGCCCACTGTCTGCCTCCCACTTCGAGGGAGGTTGGGAGATCAAAGATCATATCGCACCGCCTTTTTAATTGAGAATTGAGAATGGAGAATTGAGAATGAATGGCCAGGCTAACTCTAATTCTCCATTTTCAATTTTCAATTCTCAATTACTTCAGGTACTTCTTCGCCTTCTTGGACATCGCCCTGGTCTCGGTGTCGAACTGGGCGCCAATGAACGCCCCCACCTTCTGCAAGACCTGGGTGGCGTAGAACTCGCCGTTTACGGGGCTGAACGGGTGCATCCTCCCGAAGAACGCCTCCGCCGCGCCGTCGCTGCCGAACAGCTTATTGACAGCCGCGTTCAGCCGGCTCTCAGCCTCCGTCAGGGCCGCCACCAGCTTCGGGTCGGTCAGGTCCATCTCCCCGCCCTCGGGCACACTCAGGCCCTCCAGGGGCTCGGAGATGGCGTCAAACTGCTCCGCCAGCCGGTTGTAGCGCTCGATGATGCCGATGTCCGTCGGGTGAAACCGGAAGGAACCGATCTCCTCTCCGTCCATATTCAGAATCGGGACGCGGCGCGCGCCGTCGTCCACGGTAATCGCAAGATTCATGTTTTTCATATCCGCCATGGTTCATCCCTCCATTGAAAATATCGGGGCGGCATATCGGTTTTGCCGCCCCTCGTGCCTGCGTCAGGCCGCGGGCGTGAACGTCTGGTTGCTGGTGTTGTAGGTGCCTTTCGTCTTCTGGCCCACATAGTAGACCGTGAAGGGGATCTGGTAGCCGGAGGTATCGCCGCCGTAGCTGGACGGGATCACGTAGCACTGCTGCGTGTAGGCCACAAACGTGCCACTGGTGGAGCCTTCCTCCCACAGGTGCACCTCCAGCGCCGTGGTCGCCGTGCCTTCATACTGGGCGCGGTTGTCCACGATCTCCTGCAACTTCGGGAACAGCGCGTCGCCCTCGCGAGCGTAGAAGGGCTCGCCGTTGGCGCTGGTCTCATAGCCGTTGTGAATGAAGTTGTTCGCGCCGAGGATGTTCTTGCGCTGCTCAATGTCGGGGTTCATCTCGACGTTGAACTCCTCCAGGTCCTCGCCCAGGCGGTACCAGCTCGTGGTCTCGCCGCCGAAGCTGCTGTCGATGAAATGCGCCATCATCTTGCGCTCCATCGGGACGACATACGCCATAAAAACTCACGCTCCTTTTCAAGGGATGCGGGAAACAGTCCAGTGGACTGTTTCCTCGCAGTCTGTAGTCGTTTCGATCAGGCCACCCGATAGGCGACCTTGATCTGTATCTGGTAGCGCGCGAACGCGCTGCCCATTGCGATGGGATAGCCGCTCAGCGTCGGCACGATGGCCGTCACGGTGCCGCCCTCCCATTCAGGAAAGTCCCGGGCGTTGTTGCGGTCGATGATCCACGCGGCCACGTCCTGCATCACGCCCAGGTTGTCCAGGTTCTGCCGGTACTCGTCGCCGTAGGGCTCGCGGGAGGCAAACACAAAGTTCTGCTCCTGCGTCGCCCGCAGCACGTGCTCCCCCAGGATGTTTTCCCGGTAGCGCAGCGCCGTCGGCGTCGCGTCCAGCGAGTAGCTGCCGTTCTCGGCCAGGTAGTCCACGCCGAAGGCCCGCGCCCGCTCGATGGCAGGGCAGCGCCGCAGCCACGTCCGGAGCACCCCGGTATTGTTGGTGTCAGGCATACGGTCAACCTCCCTGTATCATCACTCTGCGCGCCTCGTCCAGCCATTCGGTCAGGTGGTCCGCTTTGGCCCGCTCGAACCAGAATGACCCGGCCTTGGTGTTCTGCGCCGTGTCGTACTGCAGTTTTCTTCCGGTTGGGTGTTTCGGGCGTCCAGGCGGAGACCACCAGCCCATGACCACGCCGGTCTCGGGGTCGATGTCCGGGGTATTCGGCCCGTACACTTCTCCGTAATACTGGTATCGGGCATAGGGCGTATTCCAGATCACCAGGCCGCTGCCGATCTCGGTGCTCAACTGTGCCGAGAACTCCAACACTCGGTTCGGGCTCGCTGGAATATAGCCTCCCTCGATACAGCCGTCGATGACCTTCTGGTCGATAAACCGCTGCACCCTTCCGCCCTTCTCCAGCCCGTAGGCCGCCAGCAGGTCGTTCGGATCCAGGTTCGCCTCCAGCCTTGCGTTGATGCTGAACATTCCATCATCTCCCAAAGTGGGACAGAGGAACCGTCCCCATCTCGTGCGCGATGGGACCCAGCGCCTCAGCGCTGGGCGCGCGCGTTTCCGCTTTGTCCCACATTACGTCCCGGTGATCCGCCAGTGCTTCCCGTTCGGTGCGCGCCGGTTGTCGGTCACGCCCAGCACGGTCACGCAATCCGCATAGGCCGCCTTCAGCTTCGCCGGCGTCCAGTCGTCGCCCTCCACCGCCGCCTTCACTACGATGTCGCCGCCCTTCAGCGTCCACATGCCGGACACATCCTCGGCGTTGGCGTAGCTCACGGGGTCGGTGTACTGTTTCCCGCCGGCGTTGGCTTCTACCGGGATCCGGATGGTCGCCTTGTTCGCCGCCACCAGGCCGCCCTTGCCGGCGTCCACCGTGCTGGCGTCCGTGGCGAACCAGCTAACGCCGGTGATCACCGTAGGCACCCACACGTTGCCGCCCACCTCCGGGTCGACACAGGCGTTGAACACGGTGATGGTATCGTTGCACAGCTTCACGCTTTTCGCTTCCTTCCCGTGGAATGAGGGGACGGTTCCTCATTCCACCTTTCGTGGCGTCAAAATGGAATAAGGAACCGTCCCCTCATTCCACTTCACGCTACATCACCACTCGGTACAGCAGCGGCACGCCGTTGTCATCCTTCACGCCGAAAAGCAGTCGCCGGATCTCCGCATTCAGCTGCTTTTCGACGTTCGCCGTCTGGTCGGCGGCACTGCCGTAGTTCTCCGAGTAGCCGTCGGTGGAGAAGGAGGCCACCAGGGGCGCGCCGGCCGTAGCGTCCACGCCCACGGCGCTGTCGGCCTTGATGATCGACATCATGGCCTGCTTCACGGCCTCGGGCACCTCCGCCATGTTCTCCACGCGGCTGTCGGTGAGGTAGTCCACCCGCTTGCGCGCCCTGAACTCGGCCAGGGTGAAGTCCGCTTCGGGCAGCGTGCCGCCGTAGGATTGGTATTCGTCGTAGGTCAGGTACAACGCCCTCGCTCCTTTCGTTGTTGGCGGGAAGGGACCGGTGGCGGCTGGTAGCGACACGAAGTTAGTCCTTTAGGGCCGCCGCTACGGGTTCGCGTCAGCCGGCCATTCCTAATCCCTAATCCCTCTCCTGTTCGATCAGCCGCGGGAGATGATCCTCGCCAGCGGAATCGCCTTGCTGTCGAAGTACCCCGTCCCGGCGGAATCCTTCACCAGGGCCCAGCGGGCGGCGGTCTTCAGCTGCGCGTCGGTGGGGCTCATGATGGCGGTGGTGGGCTGCACGAAGCTGAAGCCGCGAGGGGCGAACAGCTTCCTCTGACGGGTGATCAGGTACTCCTGGCCGCCCTTGGTCAGGGGATCCCGGTACACCTCGGAGGGGGTCGCCGCGCCGCAATCGCAGTAGTCGAAGGCGCCCGCGCCCAACACGTAGGTGGTGTACTTGTTGTACGCCGCATCGCTGCCGGAGGCGGACACCGCCTCCACGGGCACGTCGTCGTCCACCAGCACGGTGCGGCCGTTCCAGGTCGCCATGCTCAGGTTGCGCTCCACGCCGCTGCCATCGTTGTACTTCACGTAATCCAGCAGCTGCAGGTTCTCCAGATTGGTCGCCACCACGGAGTGCATCACCACGCAGGTGAAGATATCCTTGTTGGCGCCGGCGGCCTTCTGGATCGCGCTGTTCAGCGTGCCCACACCCACGGTGGGCACCGTCTCGCCGGTGATGTCCAGGGTGTGGTCGGTGTTAAAGCTGTTGGCGGTCACGCCGAACACGCCCTCCAGGATCGCCAGCAATGTGGCCTGGTCCACGTCGTCCCAGTAGTTCGCCACCTGGGCGGCGATGTCGGCCATGAAGTCGTGGCCGGTGATGTCCTGGCTGAAATCCTTCTCCTGCCACGCCTTCGCGCGGCCCACGACGATCATGGACTGGAGGAAGGTCTCCAGTTGGGTCGCGGTGATGTCGGTGTTGCCGTCGTAGTTCAGCGCCGTGCCGCCGATCAGGCCGGTCATGGGCACGGAGATGAAGTTGCCGCCGGACTGGTCCACCAGCATGGTCTTCAGGTCCGGCCGGCCCCGCAGAATCCCCGCCTTCAGCAGCGCGTTCTGCTTGACGCGGGGCACGGTTTCCAGGTACTTGCCGAAGACTTCGGCGTTGAAGATCTTGGAATCGAATACGCTCATATCATTCGCTCCTTTCAGTCGCTCATTGGAGTATTTAGTATCTGGTATTTAGTATTTAGTGAAGGTTGAAATCCTCCGGATTTCTTTGACATAAGCTGACGCGACAACCTTCCGACTTCCGCCAATTTAATCAAAGAACTCCCGCAAGGGATTTCTGTCCAGTTTCAGGACATCGGTAATAGAAAGCTTCAGGACAAAGGTAAGGGTTTGTGTCAGCACATAGGTAAGACTTTCTGGTAGAATCGGCACAAGGGGGTGCCGAAGATGCCGTGGAAGGAGACCGATGCGATGAAGG
>JAFWEL010000184.1 GCA_017512905.1 Clostridia bacterium | reverse complement strand
TGACAGCTCCCTCTGGGAGGGAGCCTTAAAAAGGCCCTGTTTCCAGCACTTCCCCAAAGCCTCCCTCTCAGAGGGAGGTGGCCCCGTAGGGGCCGGAAGGAGTCCGTCACCCCATATTCTGACTAACGCCATCAGAATTTACCATCCCCCAAAAACAAAAAAAGCGCGGCGGTTTCCCGTCGCGCGGTATGGTTCATCCGAATTACTCGTCCAGATCAAACTCCTCGTCGTCCAGACCCTCTTCTTCGTCATCCACGGGCATTTCCGGGACCTCCAGCGGGGCCTCGAGGCCGCCGGACTTGAAGCTCTCGCGAATCTTTGCCTCCACGGCGTCATAAGCCTCAGGGTTGTCCCTGAAGTACCGGCGGGCGTTGTCGCGGCCCTGACCGATGCGCTCGCCGTTGTAGGAATAGAAGGAACCGGCCTTCTGCACCAGGCCCTGCTCCACGGCGATGTCCAGCAGTTCGCCCTCCCGGGAAATGCCCTCGCCGTACAGCATGTCCACCACGCAGGTGCGGAAGGGCGGGGCCACCTTGTTTTTGACGATCTTAATCTTGGTGCGGTTGCCGACGATCTCCTTGCCCTCCTTGATGGGCTCGCTCTTGCGGATGTCGATGCGGATCGAGGCGTAGAACTTCAGCGCCTTGCCGCCGGTGGTGGTCTCGGGATTGCCGTAGAGCACGCCCACCTTCTCGCGCAGCTGGTTGATGAAGATCACCACGGCATTGGTCTTGGAGATAACGCCGGTCAGCTTGCGTAGCGCCTGGCTCATCAGTCGCGCCTGCAGGCCCACGTGGCTGTCGCCCATATCGCCCTCGATCTCGGCCTTGGGCACCAGCGCGGCCACGCTGTCCACCACCACGATGTCGATGGCCCCGGAGCGCACCAGCGCCTCGCAGATGTCCAGCGCCTGTTCGCCGTTGTCGGGCTGGGAGACGTACAGCTCGTTGATGTCCACGCCCAGCTTCGAGGCGTACACCGGGTCCAGCGCGTGCTCCGCGTCGATGAACGCCGCGGTGCCGCCGGCCTTCTGGGCCTGGGCCACGCAGTGCAGCGCCACCGTGGTCTTGCCCGAGCTCTCGGGGCCGTAGATCTCGACGATGCGGCCCTTGGGCAGGCCGCCCACGCCCAGGGCAAAATCCAGCTGCAGGCTGCCGGTGGGGATGACCTCCACCTGGGTCGCGCTGGCGCTGCCCAGCTTCATTACCGAGCCCTTGCCAAAGTCCTTCTCGATTTTGCCCAGCGCCACCTCCAGCGCCTTCTTCCTGTCGTCCCCGAACTGCCGGGTCGCGGGCTTCTTCTCGGCCTTCTTTTCCGCTGCCATCGCCATTACCCTCCAAATAACATATTCTCTCGGGCGCGCCGCCCGTCGCTTTTGTGCGTTTATTATAACACACCTGGCTGCCCATTGGAATCGAACATATGTTTATTTTTTGGCGGAGTGGGTGAAATTTCACCCTTGTACAGGGCCTGGGGAGGGAGACAAATACCTTCCCGTCACGCTCCGGGGATTGTCTTTGACGGCTTCCGGTGTGCCGGTGGCGACGATTTCGCCGCCGTCCTTTCCGCCGCCGGGACCCATGTCCACGATGTAATCGGCGCTGCGGATCACGTCCAGGTCGTGCTCGATGACGATGACCGTCGCGCCCTGGTCCACCAGGTGCTGGAACACGGCCATCAGCGTCTTCACGTCCAGCGGGTGCAGGCCGATGGTGGGTTCGTCGAATACGAACACCGTATCCGACTGTCCGCGGCCCATCTCGCTGGCCAGCTTCAGCCGCTGGGCCTCGCCGCCGGAGAGCCCGGGGGTTTCCTCGCCCAGGGTCAGGTAGCCCAGTCCCAGGTCGTGGAGCACCCGCAGACGGCTGTGTACCGCCTTCAGGTCGTCGCATTCCTGCATCGCCTCGTCCACGCTGAAGGCCATCAGCTTCGGCAGGGAAACGCCGCCGCCATCCTTCCGGACGCGCTTGACGGACCAGGCGTCCTTCCCGTAGCGGGAGCCGCCGCAGTCGGGGCAGGGCACGTCCACGTCGGGCAGGAACTGCACGTCCAGGCTGATCACGCCGGTGCCGTCGCAGGCGGGGCAGCGCAGACTGCCGGTGTTGTAGGAGAAGTCGCTGGCCTTGAAGCCCTTTGCCTTCGCGTCGCCGGTCCTGGCGTAGGCCTTGCGCAGCTCGTCGTGGACGTTGGCGTAGGTGGCCACCGTGGAGCGCACGTTGATGCCGATGGGCGTGGCGTCGATCAGCTTCACCTGGGCGATGCCCTCCGCCTCGACGGAGCGCACATGGGGCGGCAGCTTTCTTCCGGCGCAATTCGCCTCCAGGGCCGGGATCAGGCTCTCCAGGATCATCGTGGTCTTGCCGGAGCCGGACACGCCGGTCACCACCGACAGCCGGCCCTTCGGGAACGCCACCGACAGCGGCTTCACCGTGTGGATGGCCGAGGTCTCCATGCGGATCGTGCCGAGGGCGAACAATGCGTTTTCGGGTGTTCTGTTGCGCAGGACGCCTTTGTATTCAGGCGACAGGAACCGCCCGATCATCGAGTCGGGGTTGTCGGCCAGCGCCCCGACGCTGCCCTGGGCGATGATGCGCCCGCCCCCCGCGCCGGCCTCCGGGCCCAGCTCGATCAGCCAGTCGGCGTGTGAGAGCACCTGGGTGTCGTGGTCCACCAGCACCACCGAATTGCCGTCCGCCACCAGGTCGTCCATCACGCCGGTCAATCCCTCCAGATTGCAGGGGTGCAGGCCGATGGAGGGCTCGTCCAGCACGTACAGCACGCCGGTGGTGCGGTTGCGCACCGCCCGGGCCAGCTGGGTGCGCTGGCGCTCGCCGGTGGACAGCGTGGCCGCGGCCCGGTCCAGGGACAGGTAGGAAAGCCCCAGGTCCGTCAGCCGCCTGGCCGTGTGGTGGAACGCCTCGCAGATGCTCTGGGCCATCGGACGCATGGGCTCCGGCAGGGAATCCGGCACACCCTTCACCCATTCGATCAGCTCTGAAAGGGTCAATGTGCAGACCTCATCCAGCGACGCGCCCCGCAGCTTTAAGGCCCGGGCTCGAGCGGACAGCCGGGTGCCGCCGCACTCGGGGCAGACGTCCTCCTTCAAGAACTTCTCCACCCGCTTCATGCCCTTCTCGTCCTTGACCTTGTTCAGGGCGTTCAGCACGGTGGCGGTGGCGCTGTAGTAGGTGAAGTCCATCTCCCCGGCGGTGACGTTCTCGGCGTTTTTCGGACGGTAGAAGATGTGCTTCTTGACCATGGGGCCGTCGTAGACGATGGCCTTTTCCCCGTCGGTCAGGTTTCGGAAGGGGATGTCGGTGCGCACGCCCATGGCGCGGCAGACGTCGGTCATCAGCGACCACATCAGGCTGTTCCACGGGGCCACCGCGCCGTCGTCGATGGTCAGACTCTCGTCGGGGACCAGCGTGGCGCGGTCCACGGTGCGCACCGTGCCGGTGCCGGAGCAGCAGGAACAGGCCCCGCCGCTGTTGAAGGCCAGCTCCTCCGCGCCGATGGTGGGCACCCCTTCGCCGCAGACGGGGCAGTAAACCGGCTTTTCCGCGGCGTGGTCCAGCGTCGGCGGCACGTCGTGGCCATTGGGACACTTGTACACCGACAGCCGGGAGAACATCAGCCGCAGGCTGTTCAGCAGCTCCGTCATCGTGCCGAAGGTGCTGCGGATGCCGGGCACCCCGGGCCGCTGGTGCAGCGCCAGCGCCGCGGGGACGTAGCGCACGTCATCCACCTGGGCCTTGGCGGCCTGGGTCATCCGCCGGCGGGTGTAGGTGGACAGGGATTCCAGATAGCGCCGGGAGCCCTCGGCGTACAGCACCCCCAGGGCGAGCGACGACTTGCCCGACCCGGAAACGCCGGCGATGCCCACGATCCGGTGCAGCGGGATGTCCACGTCCACGCCCTTCAGGTTGTGCACCCGCGCCCCGCGAATCTCGATCTGTTCGGGAATGTCGTGTTTATTAAGCATGTTTTTCTCCGTCTTTGTGGATTGTTCTGAGGTAGGCAAATTCTGATGGTGTTAGTCGGGAAGTAGGGTGATGACTCCCTCAGTCAGCCTGCGGCTGACAGCTCCCTCTGGGAGGGAGCCTTAAAAAGGCCCTGTTTCCAGCACTTTCCCAAAGCCTCCCTCTCAGAGGGAGGTGGCC
>JAFWEL010000034.1 GCA_017512905.1 Clostridia bacterium | reverse complement strand
TCGACCAGAGCAAAAAAGGCTTCCTTGCAGATTTGCCGCCCGGAAATCGCCTGCGATTTCAGGCAAATCTGAGGAGGATGTATTGAAGGGGGACCTGTCCCCCTTCAAACGGGCGCAAGCCCGCGACAAATCAGTATTTACCCGACTGAACAGTTGCCGAATGTCTATGGTTATTCAGCACGGCATTGGAGGATCGTTGATATCCCATTCCAAGCTCTGAACTGTGTATCAATAGTTATACCACTTGAACCACCTGAGATACTTCGCGTAGTTCCTTGAGCACGGCAGGCCACTTTCCAGGGGGTAGAACGCGGCGAAAAGGATCAGCGCCGCGGCCAGCAGCCCGCCGGAGACGGCGGAGAAGGCCCTGGCGTTCTTTTTGCGAATCGCGTCCAGCAGCAGCGCCGAGGCGATGATGATGAAGGGCACGCTGGCGAAGTAGTGGTAGATGAAGGTGGATCGGGGGACGATCACCCAGGGCAGGAACTGTGAAGCGAAGCCGATCACCGTCATCACGTCCTTCTTCGAAGCGCGGCGGACCCAGCACATGCGCACGGTCACGAAGATGATCGCCGCCAGGCCGAACCACCACACCGCCGGGTTGCCCATGCAGCTGATAGACGAGATCATGCCCTCGGGCATGTAGCCGGTGCCGGAATAATACCACATCGGCCACCAGATCACCGGCCACTGGTACCAGGGGGAGCGGAAGTAGTGGGTGTCGCCGCCCAGGCCCGCGTGGTAGCCGAAGATGCTCTTTTGCAGCTCGACGACCCGGTGGACGCGCTCGCTGGACAGCATGTCGCCGAAGGTGCGCACCCCCTCGGGCTTCAGCAGCCAGTAGTAGCTGAAGTAGTAGATCAGCACCGGTATGACGATGAAGAACACCACGCAGAAGGCCAGCGTGATCACCAGGCTCTTCATGCTCTGGCTGAATGGCTGGGCCTGGCCGGCCCGGCGCAGGGCGAAGGCCTCCCGCAGGCGGCGGTACACCGTCCAGAAGAACAGTATCGCCAGTCCCGCCGAGGCGTACAGGCCCACCCACTTGGTGGCCCAGGCGATGCCCATGGTCACGCCGCACAGCCCCAGGGGGACCAGCGTCCGGCCCAGGGATTCCCGGTTCCAGCTCATCTGGCAGTAGCGGAACATGAACAGGTACATCAGCATGATCCAGAACACCGCGTAGCTGTCGATGGTGGCGATGCGGGTCTGGGTGAAGTGCATGGAATCCAGGGCCATCAGCGCCATGGCGATAAAGGACAGCTTCGTGTCCTTGGTGAGCTGCTTGACCATCAGGTACATCAGCGGCACCATCAGCACGCCCACCAGCGCGCCCATGAAGCGCCAGCCGAAGGGGGTCATGCCGAAGATCCGGACGCCCACCATCATCAGCACCTTCCCCAGGGGCGGGTGGGTCCACTCATAGGCGTTCATGCCGTGCAGGTGCTCGAAGGCGGTGCGGGCGTGGTAGATCTCGTCGAAGTAGGTGCTGTTCAGGTAGCTGGGATACGCCGCCACCGTGCGCTGTTCGTCGATCAGCGCGGCCGCGCTGCTGTCGGACCGGGCGGTCTGGCCGCTCTGGCTGACCCCGGCGATGGGCAGCGGGTGCCCCGCCCCGTCCAGGAAGGCCACCTCATAGAGGATCAGCCCCGCGGATTGGGCGGTGATGCGGGCATAGCGGGCGGTCTGCATGGGATGGCTGTCCTCGCCGTCGGAATAGCGCCACCCCGGCGCGCCGGGAACGTCGTCCTCCGGTTCGCCGTAGAGGGGATTCATGTTTTCATCCTGGGGCACGAACCACATCCAGCGGAAGATCTCGCCCTGGTTGTACTGGGCGAAGGTGGGCGCGCTCCAGGTTTCGCCGTCGTCGGAGAGCTCGACGGTGAAGGTGGAATTGCAGATGCCGCCGTAGTAGGTCATCCGCCAGGTCTCGGTCTGCCCCAGGTCGAACACCACGCTTTCGCCCCCCTGGCTGGCGGTCCAGCCGCTCTGGGGGGCCTGGGTGACGCCCAGGTTGGTGAAGGCCAACACGCTGTACGCCAGCGTCACCGCGCCCATCAGCAGCACGTCGGGTCGCCTGATGCCCATGCGGTAATTCGGCTCCTGGGCCAGGGTGTAGACCCCGGCGGGCACAGCCTCCCGTCCGGGGTTGCCCATCGGCCAGACGTGGTTCAGGACGCAGATGTCAAAGGCGGTCCAGCCCAGGAACAGGGCGTTCAGCACGTTCACCGCGCTGACGGCGCAGTTCAGCCAGCGCTCGCTGTCCTGCAGATGACCGTAGTTGGCCTCGGTCATGCCGCCCTGGAGCACCAGGATTTCATTCAGGAACAGCGTACAGCTCAATACCGTCAGGGAAACCAGCAGCCGCCGGTCCCGCTCGCAGGCGAAGGCCAGCGCGATCAGCAGCAGCGCCGGATAGATGTAGCGCTCGTGGATCATCGGGCCGAAGGTGCAGATCAGCACAATCAGCAGCCCGCCGGTCAGGAACAGCCGCCGGGGCTGCCTGCGGCTGGCGACGGTCAGGCCCATGCAGCCGAGCTGGGCCAGCGCGAACAGCACCCATGCCAGGGCGATGAGCCCGGCGTGGCTGTCGGCGTGGGCCCAGTTCATGCCCAGCAGGTAGTGCAGGTTCAGTGTGTTGACGGTGACATAGCGGTAGCCCTGCAGGGTTTCGGTGTACAGCTCGACCAGCCAGGTGACGGGCCGGAGGGGCGACTGGCCCAGGCAGAAGATCAGGCCCGTCAGGTACATCAGGCCAAGGCAGAGGACCACGCCGATCAGCAGGTCCCGTATCCTGCGCCCGCGTTCTTCCCCCTGGGCGCAGAATATGCCGCAGAGTACGGCGGTCAGCCCCACGGGGCCGAACAGCAGCGCCTGGGGCTTGACCAGCAGCGCCAGGCCGAAGCACGCCAGCGCCCGGATGATCCTGCCGTCGACGGCATACAGCGCGCACAGCGCGATAAACAGCGCCAGCACGGCGTCGATCTGGCCCCAGGCCGCGCAGTTGGCGATGGCGGCGGGATTGAAGGCCATCATCAGGCCCAGCAGCGCCGCGCCTTCCTCGCTCAGCCTGCGGCGAGCCACATGCCACACCAGCACCGCCCCGGCCAGGTCGGCCAGTATCGGCAGCAGTTTTAACAGTATCAGGTAGGCGGGCGTGCCCAGCCCAATGCCCAGCAGCCGCCGCAGCCCGGCCACCAGCCACAGCAGCAGCATATACAGCGGCGGATAATCGCAGAAGTACTCCGGGTCGTAGAAGCGACTCGGGCTCAGATTGAATATGCGCTCGGACCAGCTGGAGAAGCAGTTGATGTCGGTATCATACCCCCGCACCCGGGCGGCGATGACCACCCGCAACGCGAAGGCCGCCACCAGCGCGACGCCGGTCAGCGCCCGGAGGGTCCTCCTGTTCATCGGCTCGGCGCTCCTGCGGCGCTTGCGGGTGAAACCCACCACCGCCAGGGCGTAGACGCAGGTGAACAGCAGCCAGGCCTCGGTGTAGCGGGGCGGCTCGGCGTCGGCGTCGCCGTCGCTGTCGCCGACGTCGGAAACGTCCTCCCGAAAAAAGTCGTTCACGATGACGCCATCGGGGGCCTCATCCACCCGGGTCACCGCAAGATTGTCGAAGCTGGCCGTGCCCCGGGACAGGGTGCCGTAGGCGCCCACCCGGGCAAACACCGTCAGCGATGTCTGGTCCGGGCCGGTTTTGCCGTACAACTCGACGTATTCCCATGCGCCGCCGGTGTTGTACAGGCCATCAGAATAGACGAAAACATCCTCGATGGAAAGGGTCGCGCCGTAGCCCTCCCCGTCGCAGTCCGAGGCGCGGATCATGCCGCTGAAGCGGTAGAGCGCGTCCGGCTCCACGGCCACTGTCTGGGCGAAGCGGGCGTCGTTTTCGTCTACGTTGGTGACGGTGACGCAACTGCCCTCGTAGCCGTCCGGGTCGACGGTCAGCAGGCTCACCCCGGCGTCAGTCAGCCACATATCCCTGCGCCAGCCGACGGGGTCGCCGCCGTCGATCTCTGAAAAATCGCCGTTGACCAGCAGGTTCTCCGCCTCCTGGGCATAAGCGTCCCAGGACAGGCAGAGCGCCAAGAGCAGCGCCACCACGGCGCAGATCAGTCTTTTCATCGATGGGTTCTCCTTGTTGGGATGGTTAACCTTTAATCATTCTATATGAAGCCGGCAAAATCCTGCTTTTCCGGAGAAATTGGTTTCCAAAGGCAGGCAACAGGATCAGGTGGAAGGAGTGAGCTAAAGCAGAATTAGTACTAAACCTAAGCTCAATCTAAAAGTGAACCTATGCGGAGCAGATTTTTCGTTCTGCCTAAGCGGAGCGGAGGGAGGCGATGCAGCGCATCGTTGACCGCAGCGAGGCAACGGCAGGGCGGAAAAGATGCCCGCAGAGGGTTGCGGTTTAGATTGATTCGTATAACCGTGCTGCTGAACTACGCTCCAGAGGTAGCCTTCTTATCCCCGCCACACCCCACCCCACAAAACCGGGCCGCGGAAATCCGCGGCCCGGTTTTGTGGGGTTTGCCTTATTTGGGATTGACGGTGAGTTTGCATTGCAGGCTGGTGCCGTTGGACAGCCTGGCGGTGATGATGCAGCTGCCCGCCTTCCGGGCGGTGATCACGCCGTTGTTATCGACGGTGGCGATGCTCACGTCGGAGGACTGCCAGCCGACGGTGTTCCGGCCCAGGTTGCTGATGGTCAGCTTGAAGGTCTGTTCCTCCTTCAGGGTCAGCTCCGTGCGGGACAGCTTGGGGGCGAGCTCGGTGACAGTCACCTTGCAGGTGAAGGTCCTGCCATCCGACAGCCGGGCAGTGATGGTACAGGTGCCGCCCTTATGGGCGACGACCTTGCCGCCCTGGACGCTGGCGACGGCGGCGTTGCTGGAGGACCAGCTGACCGTGCGGCCGCCCAGGTGCTTGACCGACAGGGTATAGCTGCCGCCCACCTTCAGGGAGATGCTGGTCCTGGAGATCTTCGCGTCGTCCTTGACCGTGACCTGGCACTTCAGCGCCTTGCCGTTCTGGACCTGGGCGGTGATGGTGCAGGTGCCGGCCTTTTTGGCGGTGACCCTGCCGGACTGGACGGTGGCGACGCTGACATTGCTGGAGGACCAGCTGACCATGCGGCCCGCGAGGCCGGAGACCGTCAGCGTATGGGAGCCGCCCACCTTCAGGTGCAGCGAGGTCCTGGAGAGCTTCGCTTTGTCCTTGACGGAGACCTTGCACTTGAGCTCGCTGCCGTTGCTGAGCCGCGCGGTGATGACGCACTTGCCCGCCCGCCGGGCAGTGACCCTGCCGCCCTCGACGGTGGCGACCGCGGTGTCGCTGGAGATCCAGCTGACCGTGCGACCCGCCAGCTCAGAGACCGTCAGCGTCGCGGTGGTGCCGGCCATCATGGTCAGCCGGGTTTGGGACAGCCGGGCGTTGTCCTTGACGACCACCTTGCACTTGAGCTCGGTGCCGTCGCTGAGCGTGGCGGTGACGGCGCACCTGCCCGCCCGCCGGGCGGTGACCTTACCGCCGTCCACGGTGGCGACCGCGGTGTTGCCGGAGTCCCAGGTGACCGTGCGGCCCGAGAGGTCGCTGACGGTCAGCGTCTGACTGTCCCCCACATTCAGGCGGAGGCTCTTCGCGGACAGGCTGGCCCTGGGATAGGGAATGACCAGGGTCAGCATGCGGGTTAGGCCGTCCTCCAGCGCCACGGTGATCTGCACCGTGCCGCCATTGAGGACGCTGACCTCGCCGCTCTGGGAGACGGTGGCCACGCCGGTGTTGCCGGAATAGTAGGAGATGGCAGCCTTGCCGTCGGTATAGATCTGGTAGGTATCGCCGATGGCGGCATTCATGTTGATGTTCCGGTTCATCACGATGAGGTTGGCCACGACCGCGAAGCCCTGCTTCCGCGCCCATTTGGCGACGGCGGAGCCGGCCACGACGTGGAAGGTGGGCTCGGTGCCCTCGAAGGCGGAGGCCACGATGGTCGCTTCCTCGGCCAGCAGGGTGACATCGCTCAGGCGGGCACAGTTCGCGAAGGCGTTGGCCCGGATGGTGGTGACGGCGGCGGGAATGAACACGCTGCTCAGACGGGCATTGCCCTCGAAGGCTCTGGTTCCGATGGTAATGACGTTGTCGGGTATGGTGACGCTGGCGTCCTTGCCGTTGTATTTGACCAGCACGCCATTTTTATTGACCTCGAAGATTTCCTCGCCGGCGTTCGATGCAAGTCCGCCTTCGTCGTCCACGGCAGAAGCCTCCGGAGCCAGCTCGACCAGCTCCAGGCCGTCGCACAGCTCCAGGCTGTCGCACTGAAGCGCCAGGTCGTCGTTCAGCTCCAGCGGCGCGTTCAGCCCGTCCTCCTCGAATAACAATTCGAGGCTTCCGGCGTCCCGCACGTCGTTGACGGCCGGATCCGTCTCCGCCCCGGCGCTGAACGCGCCGCAGAGCATCAGGACGGCCATCAGCACAGCCAGCATGCGATTGCGGTGTGTCACGTAAATACCCTCCTCTGAATTATGGTAATCCAAGTATACCGTTTTTTGGAGCCGGACGCAAGGGATGTGAGGTGAAAATATTCCTATGTCACCCTGTAACCGGCCGGTGTTTCCCCGCTCCGCAGTCAGATTCGTAAAATAATGTACGATTACCGTAAAAAAATGCATAGCTTAACCGATTGAGATTTGGTAAAATGTTAACTGGTAATAATGCAAAGGTTCATCTTTTGCGAATTAAATCACGACAGGAGGTACCGTAACATGAAGAAAGTGCTGTGTGTAGTCCTTTGCCTGATGCTGGCCATCGGCCTGCTGGCCGTGGCGAACGCCGAGAACGTGGTGGTCGAGGCTGTGCCCAACGAAGGCCAGTTCGAGGGCCAGGAGCTGAGCATACTGGTGTCCGCCGGCTGGATGGACAACCGCTATGACGACACCATCGCCCGCTTCGAGGAGACCTACGGCGTGACCGTGGACCTGCAGACGCTGCCCGCCGACCAGTATTTCAACGTTCTGACCAGCGACCTGGACAACGGCACCTGCCCGGACGTGTTCTGGACCCAGTCCAACCCCGCGGGCATGCTGGTCTCCATGATCGGCGATCCCGAGAACCGCTGCATCGACTTCACCGGCGCCGAGTGGCAGAACGTGATGCCCGAAGCGCGCCAGGCGGCCTGCATCGCCTTCGACAAGCTGTTTGGCCTGCAGATCTGGCACAACAGCCCCGAGTATGTCATGGTCTACAACAAGACCCTGTTCGAGGAGCTGGGCATCGAGAGCGTGCCCACCACCTATGAAGAGCTCAAGGCCGATTGCGCCATCATCGCGGAAGCGGGCATCACCCCCTGGTTCCTGCCCGGCGCGGACGGCTGGCAGCACCAGCTGGCCTTCTTCCAGATCGGCGGCGTGTACGAGGAGGCCCAGCCCGGCCTGTACGACGCCCTAAACAACAACACCGCCACCTTCGCCGGCAACGAGAAGATGCTGGAGGTTCTGGGCCAGTTCAAGGAGCTTTCTGACCTGGGCTACTTCGGCGAGGACTGGATCGGCACCGACTCCACCAACATGGCCAACGAGTACGGCGATCGCACCATCGCCATGGCGATGGCCAATTCCAGCTACATCAAGCAGCTGCAGGACGAGCTGGATACCGAGGATGAGTTCGGCATGTTCCTGATCCCCCTGGGCGACAACACCTGGTTCCCCACCAGCCCCGCCGGCCCCACCATGTTCGGCTACAAGGGCACCGAGCATGAGGACCTGGTGCGCGCCTGGTTCCAGTTCGTCTGCACGCCGGAAAGCCTGCAGGAGATCCTGGACAACAGCCCGAACTACACCAACCTGCACGTGAACGTGGACATCGATCAGCACTGGCTGCCCGAGGAGGAGGAGTTCGTGGCGAGCATCGATCCCGCCAAGATGAACTGCTGCGTGCTGCAGAACGGCACCAAGTACACCAACGACTACTGGATGCAGTTCGGCGAAGACATGATCGCCTATGTGCAGGGCTCCATCGAGGCCAACGACGTGCTGGCCCGCATGGACGAATACCGCGCTCAGGGCGCCGCGACCGTCGGCGACGAGGCCTGGAAGTAATCGCTCCCCGGCTTCGATAGTCTGGCGTTGATACGCTGGCCGGGCATCGAAGGGTCGGTGCCCGGCCAGCTTCTATAGGAATGAGTTCACATGCTTGCAGATGCGCCGACGCACACCTGCAAGCATGTGAACCCGTTCAAACAGGACAAGGAAGGATGGCGAGTGCATGAACAAGAAAAAGGTCTACCCCCAGTGGTTCCTGCTGGCGCCGCTGGTGCTGTACGTAGTGTTTTTCCTGTTTCCCAGCATACTGGGCCTGTTCTACTCCTTTACGGACTGGAGCAAGAACACGCCCAAGGCGGGGCTGAATTTTGTGGGCTTCCAAAATTATGTGGAGATATTCACCTCCAACAAGAATTACGCGGACGGCATATTGAACACGCTGAAATTCACCGTCATCTCCAACATCGTCAAGATCATCCCCGCGCTGTTCCTGGCGATCATACTCTATGAGGGCCTGAGGGGCATGGGGGCCTACCGCACGGTATTCTACCTGCCCTCCATCATCCCCTTCGTGATCATCGGCATCATCTTCACCTCGGTGCTGAACTTCAAAAACGGCATGCTCAACGGCGCGCTGGAGGCCATCGGCCTGGGCGCGTTGAAGCAAAAATGGCTGTCGGATTTGAACGTGGTCTGGAAGTCCATCTACATGGTGGACGCCTGGCGCGGCATCGGCTACGTCATGACCATCTTCATGACGGGCCTTTCCGCCATCGACAAGACCTACTACGAGGCGGCCAAGGTGGACGGCGCGAACTTCTGGCAGCGGCTCTGGCATGTGACACTGCCGATGATGCGCGGCGCGATCATGATCAACCTGGTGTTCGGCATCACCTATGGACTGAAGGTGTTCGACATCGTGTACGTGCTGACCAACGGCGGCCCCGGCCACGCCACCGAGGTCATGACCACCTATTCGTTCCAGCTGTACGGTGCGGGCCAGTACGGCCTCTCCACCGCGTTCAACTCGATACTGCTGCTGATTACCGCGATCGTGGGCATCCTGATCGTGCGCGTGATGAGCCGCAAGGGGGAGGTGTGAGCCATGAGGACGCCGAAAGAACTGAGGCTTCCCAGAAACCGCAAGCCCATCACGCTGCAGGGCGTGCTCAAGCAGCTGCTGTGCCTGTTTTTGTCGCTGCTGGTGCTCGCGCCTTTCTACCTGGTCTTGGTGAACTCCTTCAAGACCAAGAACGAGTCCGCGCGCATGAACCTGAGCCTGCCCAAGGAGTGGCTTTTCTCCAACTATTCCGACGTGTTCCAGAAGGCCAACCTGATGACCGGCTTTGTCAACAGCATGATCTATGCGCTGGTTTCCACCACTTGCGGCGTGCTGCTGTGCGCCATGGCGGCCTATGTGCTCAGCCGCAAGCGAACGAGGCTGAACAATTTCGTCTACTACTTCTTCATCTGCGGCCTGTTCTTCCCGGTGAACTACATCACGCTGGTGCGCGTGTTCCAGTGGATGAACCTGACCAACACCCGCTTTGGCATCATACTGGTGTTCACCAGCGCCATGATCCCCTTCTGCATCTTCACGATCTACAGCTTTGTGGAGACCATTCCCAGGGAGCTGGACGAGGCTGCGGTGATCGACGGCGCGTCCCCGGCCAGGCTGTTCTTCCAGGTGGTGTTGCCGCTGCTCAAGCCCACGATCTTCACCTGCTTCGTGCTCCAGTTCATGGGTGTGTGGAACGACTTCTTGACCCCCCTGTACCTGTCCAGCAAGAGCAAGCTGTTCCCGATGACCATGTCGGTGTACCAATTCTTCGGGCGCGAGAGCAGTCACTGGAATTACGTGTTTGCGGATATCGTGTTGACGATCATCCCCGTGGTCGCCGTCTATGCCATCGGCCAGCGCTACATCATCGGCGGCGTCACCGCCGGGGCGGTGAAGGGGTAAATTCTGATCTGTCGCCCCGCGACAAATCAGAATTTTCCCGCCTTTTCCGTCCTGACCTGGCACTGTTTATACCAAGCTCAATCTAAAAGTAAACCGATGCGGAGCAGATTTTTCGTTCTGCCTAAGCGGAGCGGAGGGAGGTGATGCAGGGCATCGTTGACCGAAGCGAGGCAACGGCAGGGCGGAAAAGATACCCGCAGGGGGTTGCAGTTTAGATTGAGATTAGTATTATTTGATCTTGGCACCGAAGGAAATACCGCGCCATACGGCTGCCCGTATAGCGCGGTATTTCCTTATATCCAGAACATTTTTGATCCGGCAGGCTCATCGCCACTTGAACGTGGCCATGCCGTAGATGTAGATGAACAGTATGGCGGCGGGCACGAACCACCGGAACAGGGGCTTCATCCATGCCTTCACCTTCAGGCCCTTGCCAGCGTTGGCCTCAAACACGAAGCTCTTCCAGCCCCAGCCGAAGTCATTACAGCAGAACAGCGCAAACACCAGGCTGCCCAGGGGCAGCACGTTGTTGCTGACGATGAAATCCCACAGGTCCAGCCATGCGCTGCCATCGGCAAAGGGCTGGAATTTCAGCACGCTGTAGCCCAGGGCCGTGGTCAGTGCCAGCAGAAAGATGCCCACGCCGCAGATCAGGCTGCCCTTGGGGCGGCTCCAGCCGGTCAGCTCGCGCACCATGGCCAGTATGTTCTCGCAAACTGCCAGCACCGTGGACATGGCGGCGAACACCATGAACAGGAAGAACAGCGTGCCCCACCAGCGGCCCCCGGCCATGTTCACGAACACGGTGGCCATGGTGTCGAACAGCAGGCTCGGCCCCTTGGTGACCTCCAGACCGTAGGAGAAGCAGGCCGGGAACATGATCAGGCCCGCGATCAGCGCTACGAAGGTATCCAGCACGATGACGTTCACCGCCTCGCCCAGCAGCGCCTGCTTCTTGTCGATATAGCTGCCGAAGATGGCCATGCTGCCCATGCCGATGGACAGCGTGAAGAACGCCTGGTTCATCGCGCCCACGATGACGCTGCCGTCGATCTTCCTGAAGTCGGGCACCAGATAGAAGCTCACGCCGTCCTTCGCGCCGGGCAGGGTCAGGCTGTGGCCCGCCAGCACCAGCAGCAGCACCAGCAACGCCACCATCATGAGCTTGGTCACCCGCTCCAGGCCGCCCTGGAGGTCAAAGCTGAGAATCAGGAAGGCCAGCGCCACGGTGACGGCCAGAAAGATCACGTTCACCGACGGGTTGGTGATCATCGGCACGAAGCCCAGGTCCTGTATATGACCGGTGGCGAAGCGATAGAAATAGTAGATGATCCAGCCGGTCACCACGGTGTAAAAGGCCATCAGCGCGATGTTGCCCAACAGCGAAATCCAGCCCATGAAGCCCCACTTGCCCCTGGGCTTTTGCAGCTTCTGAAACAGGTGGATGGGGCTGGTCTGCGCCGCGCGGCCCGCAGCGAACTCCATCACCATCACCGGCAGGCCCAGCAACAGCAGGCACAGTATGTACACCACCACGAAGCCGCCCCCGCCGAACTGGCCGCACATCCACGGGAACTTCCAAACGTTGCCGCAGCCAATAGCGCAGCCCGCCGAAAGCATGATAAAGCCCAGCCGGCTGCCCAGTCGTTCTCTGTTGTCCATGTCGTCTCTCCCTCTTCCTGCCTTAAGTGATTAGCTGAACAAAAAGCGATGCTATTGTACAACAAAAGCCGGAATTGTGCAAGCACAAAAGAGAAGAAGTCGCTTCCATAGGTGTGGAGAGCCGTGATGCCCCGGGAATGGGGAGAAACGATGGCGCAGCGGTAAATTCTGATGGTGTTAGTCGGGAAGTAGGGTGATGACTCCCTCAGTCAGCCTGCGGCTGACAGCTCCCTCTGGGAGGGAGCCTTAAAAAGGCCCTGTTTCCAGCACTTCCCCAAAGCCTCCCTCTCAGAGGGAGGTGGCC
>JAFWEL010000033.1 GCA_017512905.1 Clostridia bacterium | reverse complement strand
CTCCGCTTTCCTGCCCGCTTCATGGCGTTTTACTCATAGAATTCTGACTGTTCTCGCTCGGCCTCACCGCTCCCCGCTTCACCGGATCGTCGCAGCCTGGCCTCGCGCTCTCGTTTCCTCTGTATCGTTTTCAAGGTTCGCCCGCTGCCCGCGCTATCAGGGTTTTTTGACCCTGTCTCGCTGACAGCTTTGCCAGTATAACGCAGTCCGGCCGGAAAGTCAATGGTTGTTTTGGTTAATTACATTCAAATAACTTATTCCCGTATTTTCCTGTCACGAACGCCCCAAAATCGGCTGGATTTGCCGCCCCTCCAGGGCATATTTCACCGTCTCGGGCAGCGTTTCAAACCGCGCCACCAGGGAATTGGGCTTGCCCAGCGGGTCATCCTGGGCGAAGGGCACGAAGTAGATATTGCGCATGGCCAGCAGCTGGCCGATGTTTTTTGCGTTCTGGGCCAGCGCGTCGTTGCTGGACACGGCGATGACCAGCGGCCGCCCGTTGCGCAGGTGGGACTTGGCCGCCAGCGTCACCGGGGTGTCGGCAATGCCGCCCGCCAACTTGGCCAGCGTGTTGCCGGTGCAGGGGGCGATCACCAGGGCGTCCAGCAGCTTTTTCGGCCCGATGGGCTCCACCGCGTCCAGCGTCGCCAGGGGCCTCTTGCCGGTGATCGAGGCGAACTCCGCCACTGCCTCCGACGCCGGATAGAACCGGGTGTCCACCGAGGCGGCGTTGAAGGACATGATCGGCGTCAGGGCCGCGCCGGTGGCCTTCAGCGCCCGCCAGGCGTCAAACACCGCTTTGAAGGTGCAGAAGGAGCCCGTCATCGCGCAGCCGATGCGCATCTCGGAGAGCGTCATACCCCGGCCCCCCTTCCGTCAAGGCGGTCCATGGCGTTCAGGATCGCCTTCGCGGCGCTCTGGGGACAGTAGCGCCCCGGCAGGCCCGGCTCCCGCCAGGCGCGCAGGCCCCGGTTCCACGCCGCGCGCAGGTCGATGCCGAAGGGCGGACTGGCCAGGTCGATGAGCATGGCGTCCGCGTCCGCCCGGGCCAGCGCTTCGGCATCCAGCACCATGGCCGGGGCGGTGTTGAAGATGAGCTTGCGCCCGGGCAGCGCGTCGGCGATTCGCAGGGTATCCGCCGCCTCGGCCCCCCGTTCCACGGCCCGGTTCCGTCCGGCGGCCGTGCGGGAGGCCACCGCCACCTTCGCCCCCAGGGCCACCAGGCGCTCGGTCAGCGCCCGCCCGATGCGCCCCCAGCCGATGACCAGGCAGCTCATGCCGGCCAGGGCCCGGGTCGAGGCACGCATGGCCGAGGCCAGCGCCCCCTCGGCGGTCAGCTGGGCATTTTCCCGTTGAAGGGTCTCGTCCGCCCACAGGTCGACGATCCGCCGGTCGCCGGCGTCCGGGTGTCCGGGACCGCAGGTGACGATCCGCCCGCCATCCGAAGCCAGCGCCAGCACGTCCGCCAACGTCACGTCCGCCCTGGGCGGGCAGTTCATCACGATCGTATCCGCCCTTCCCAGCGCCACCGCGCCCACGGCCCGCGCCCAGGGGCCGACCTCCCTGCCGTAGACGCCCACCGCGTCGCCCCGCTCTGACAGCAGCCGCGCCAGGTATTCAAACCGGGCGTCGCCGCCGATGATGATGGTTTCCATGCATCCATCCCCTTTCCGCCCCATCCTATGGCCGCGGGACGGAAAGGGTGCATGGGTACGCCGCCTCTATCGCTCCAGGAAGGCCCTGACCTCCTCCAGCCGCTTTTCCCCCTGGGCCCGTCCCAGCCGGTACACCCGCTCCAGCTGCTCGGGGTCGTTCTCGGTGCGGGATATGCCCAGGCCGGCCTCCGGGCGGATGACCAGCAGGATGCCCGCGGCCTCGCGCGCGTCGATCTGCTCCATCTGGGCGTTGTAGCGCTCGTGGCGATGGGCCATGGCCTCGGCCACCGCCGGGTATTTGCGCAGGCCCAGTCGGAACAGCGCCATGCCCTTCACGGGCGATTTGCGATATCCCTTCGGCTGGGTCAGCACCGCCACATTGCGGTTGTAGCCCAGTCCCTCCATATACGCGAAGGGCACGGCGTCCACGATGCCGCCGTCCAGCAGCCACCTGTCGCCGATCCGCACCGGCCGGGACACCAGCGGCATGGAGGCCGACGCCCGCATCCAGCGGATGTCGTCGCTGCCGCCGTCGTCCAGGCGGTGGTAGACGGCCTCGCCGGTCATCACGTCCGTCGCCCCCACGTAGAAGGCCATCGGGTTTTCCCGAAAGGCGTCCCGGTCGAAGGGGTCCAGCACGTCGGGGATCTGCCGGTAGCAGAAGTCCGCGCCGTACAGGTCGCCGGTTTTGACGAGGGAGCGGACGCTGCAATACCGCGGGTCCCGGCCATAGCGCTTGTTGTAGCGGATGGCCCGGCCCGCCTGTCGGGATTTGAAGTTGCAGCCGAACGCCGCCCCGGCGGAGATGCCCGCCGCGCCGTCAAATTCGACGCCGTTTTCCAGGAACACATCGGTCACGCCGCAGGAAAACATCCCCCGCATTGCGCCGCCCTCAAGGATCAGTGCTGTCTTCTTCATTGGTACGCTCCTGTCTGTCGTCGTTGGGATTCATATCGGCCGTGTGACGCCGGTTTTGCTTGGGAAAATCTGACATATATGCATCGAATGCCAGCCGCTATCCGCATGTAGCCATCCCGGGTGTCACACCGCGCAGGCTGCCCGCACGGGCAGGCGCAGGGTGAAGGCGCTGCCCTGCCCCCGGCGGGACGCGACGGTCAGCTCGCCGCCCATGGCCCGGGCCAGGCGCAGGGCGATGGGCAGGCCGTAGCCGTGGCCGCCGTCGCTCTCCCCTCGCAGGAACACGTAGGGCAAGCGCTCCGGGGGGATGCCCGCGCCGTCGTCCGACACGCAGATTTCGACAAAATCCCCCATCGCCCGCCAGCTGACCCTCACCTCGCCGCCCCGGGGCGTGAAGCGCAGGGCGTTGGAGATCAGGTTCAGCAGTATTCGGGCGAGCATGTCCTCATCCAGAGCCATGCGCAGCGAGGCCACGTTGCCCTTCCAGCTCAGCCGCACCCCGGCCTGGTCGGCGCAGGGCCGGCAGCGCAGGCACAGCTGGCGCACACAGGCCGCCAGGTCGGCGTTCACCAGCCGGGGCCGCTCCTGCCGCCCGGTCCGTCCGCAGCCCTCCAGCGCGCCGTCCAGCATCCGGCCCATGTGCTCCACCGACTGCATCAGTATGTCCGCGTAGGCCTCGGCGTCCAACGTCGGATCGTCCCGGGACATCACCAGCATCCGGGCGCTGGACTGGATCAGCTGCAGCGGCATCCTCAGGTCGTGGGCCAGATCGACGCTGTTCATATCCATTATATCACCTTCCCGTATTCATGTGACACTGTATATGCGGCAAAGCTGTAAATTATGCACCGATACAACATTTTTCGCGGGGATGCGCTCAGGACCAGCTTTGCGTCGCCGCGTACGATTAAAGATCGGGGCGCTGCCGCCCCCGATACCCCCGGTAAGTTAGCCAAAGGGGAATTTTCATCTCCCCGCCAAATCAGAATTTGTCCAAAATTCTCCCCGGAAACCGCGCCTCGTGTTCCTTCCCGTCGTCGGTCATCCGGATGAAATCCCCTTCCACGGCGCGGCCGTCGAGGGTGGCGCGGCGGGTCTGGCGGTCGCAGGTCAGGCGGTACCGACTGTGGCCGAAGGGGACCGTCACCGCTACGGCGGGCCAGTCGCCCAGCAGCGCGTTCAGGCGCACCGCGTCGCCCCGGCGCTCGTAGCCCAGCAGCGCCAGGATTGCGCTGTACATCCAGCCCGCCGAGCCGGTATACCAGGTCCAGCCGCCCCGGCCCCGCATTCCCGGGCGGTCGTAGACGTCCGCGGCCATCACATAGGGCTCCACCCGGTAGGTCATCGCCTTTTCCGGGCCATCGGCGTGATTGTAGGGCAGCAGCATTTGCAGCGCCCTGTGGGCCCGGACCCCGTCGCCCTGCCGGATCAGCGCCAGCAGCAGCCACAGCGCCCCGTGGGTGTACTGGCCGCCGTTTTCCCGCACCCCCGGCGGATAGGCCCGGATGTAGCCCGGGTCCGGTCCGAGGCCGTCGAAGGGCGGCGTCAGCAGGCGGATGATGCCCGCGTCGCCGTCCATGAGCCGCGTCCAGGCGGCGTCCATCGCCATCCGGCAGCGCTCCGCGTCCAGCCCGGCCAGCACGGCCCAGGCCTGGGCGATGGCGTCGATGCGGCATTCCCGTCCCTTCGCGCCGCCCAGAGGCATGCCGTCGTCGTCCCATGCGCGCAGGTACCAGCCGCCGTCCCAGCCGTGGGCCTCCACCGCCTGTCGCAGCGTCTCGCCCATGCGCCACAGCCACACCCGGTCCGCCTCCGCCGGGGCCACCCGGCGGTAGCGCTCCGCGCAGGCGATGGCAAACTGGGTCAGCCACACGCTCTCCCCCCTCCCCGCCGCGCCCACGCGGTTCATGCCGTCGTTCCAGTCGCCCGTGCCCATCAGCATAAGCCCGTGCCCGCCCACGCGAAAGGCCCGCCGGAAGGCGCGCATGCAGTGGCCATGGAGGGATTCCACAGCCGTCCCGGGCGTCATCTCCCGGTACACGTCCGCCGCGCCCTCGGGGATGGCCGCCTCCTTCAGGTAGGCGACGGGCTCCAACAGCACCCCGGCGTCGCCGGTGGTCTCCACATAGGCCGCCGTCACCCAGGGCAGGAACAGCAAATCATCGGAGATCCGGGTGCGCACGCCCGTGAAGGGCTCGTGCCACCAGTGCATCACGTCCCCCGCCTCGAACTGATGGGCAGCGCAGCGCAGCAGATGGGCGCGCACCCGGTCGGGCTCGTGGTGCACCAGCGCCAGCATGTCCTGCAACTGGTCCCGGAACCCCCAGGCCCCGCCGGGCTGGTACAGTCCCGTGCGGCCCTGGACCCGGCTGGCGCGGACCTGATGGAGCAGGAAGCCGTTGGCAAAGGCGTTCAGCAGGCCATCCGGCGTCTTCAGGGTCAGCCCCAGGGGCAGCTCCTCCGGCGGCGGCGCGTCCTCGGCCCGCCAGAGGCGCACCCGGCGAAGGGCAGCGTCCACGTCCCCGGCCCAGCCCAGGGCGAGGCTCAGTATTCGCGTTTCCCCACGCTTCAGCGAAAGGGGCACGTCCAACACCGCGCCGTCGCCCCTCGCCAGCGGGTCCGACGCGGCCAGCCAGCCCACGCCGTCCATCACGCCGGTGGCCAGGCAGGCCCCGTCCCCGCCCCAGCGGTTCAGGGCGACGACGTCCAGGGCGTCCGTGCCCATCAGCCAGTCCACCGCCGCCGACAGGCGAAAGCGCCCGCCCTTCAGCCGCCGGTTCTCCACCGTCACCTCGATCCGCGCCTCGGGCCGGTCGGAGTCCATCCACAGGCGCACCCCGGCGCGGACGCGGTCGTTGTCCAACAGATAGCGGGTGTCGACGGGGCTGTGGGTGACCCGAAAGGCGGTCGCGGGCCGCTCCCCCGGCAGCAGGGACAGCGCCCCGCCCCCGGCGTCGTCCACCAGCTCAAGGCTCAGGCCCCAGCCCTCCCGAAGGCTATCGTTGCCGTAGGGCGTCAGCCGCCCGCTTCGGCTGTTGCCCCGCCAGAAGAAGCCGCCGCCACGCTCGGACAGCAGCATCCCCCCGGCGTCGTTGGCCAGGATGTTGCACCACGGCGCGGGCGGCAGGCGGTCCGGCAGGACGTCGATGACATAGGCCCCATCCTCCGCAAACCCGCCGAAGCCGTTGTCCGCCAGCCTGGACAGCGGCTTGAGGCGGCTCTCCCCCAGGTCCAGCGGCGCGACCGCCGCCGATGGGCCGCTAGTCCGCCGCAGCAGCGACCGGACCTGGGCATCGAAGTCCGACGCCGCGGAAAAGGTCGCCGAGGCAAAGCGCGCCAGCGCCCGCCGCTGTTCGCCGTCCAGCGCCCCGCCGTCCAGCAGCCACACCCCGCCGGGGACGCGGCGCGTCCGGTTCAGGTGGCTGGACGCGACCAGGCTTTCGAGGCCGTCCCGCACGGGCCGGTGATAGCCGGCGACGCCCTCGTCGATCAGCGCCAGGTCGGTCTCAAGCCCCATGGCCCGGTAGAAGCCGTGGGCGCGAATCAGCGCCCGCGCCGCGCCAACGTCCCGGGCGTCGGCGCAGCCCATGGCCAGTATGGGCCTTTCGCCGGACAGCCCCAGCGACCACAGCGCCGCCCGGGAGACCCCGGCTTCGTCCCGTCGAAAGCCCCGGACCGCCGCCGCGAGACCGCCGTCCACCAGCAGCGCCGCCATGCGCTGGAGCCGGTGGTGTTCCCCGGCGTCCAGGCCCAGGAAATCCAGCAGCGCCCCGGCGCGAATCCCGGCCAGGCGGAACGACCGGCGGATATTCCCCGGCTGACGCCACCGCTCCGACCATGCCCGGGGCGATGTGCCGTCCTCCAACAAGCCCATGGCAAAGCACACCCGTGCCGTCTCCCCCGGCGCGAGCTTCAGGGCCACGCGAAGCGCGCCCGCCGGATTCAGCGTCGCGCTGGTCCCGCCGGACAGGGGGCGGACGAGGGCATCCGTAGCCCCGACGTCGCCGTACCTTCCCGCCAGCTTCTCGTAGTCGCATTCCCAGGTGAGCCCGCCCCCGCCCGAGGCCAGCATCGCCAGCCGGGGGCCGTCGTCCCCGCCGTCCGACCGGCGGGAGAACAGCAGACCGCCCGGGGACAGGGTCTCGCCCTGAACGAACAGGTTCCGGTACACCGCGTGGGCCCGCCAGTCCGCCGCGCCGCACAGCGCCAGCGGCACGACGTCCGCCACCGCGCATTCTACAGCGGTCGCGCCGGTGTTGGTCACCGACACCGCCTTCAACAGCGTGCCGTCCTCCGGGGACAGGCAGACCTCCATCGCCGCCGACAGCCGGTTCACCCGGGCGTGATACCGCGCCGACCCCGGCGCGTACACCCCGGGACCGACCAACGGTGCACGATGGCCGTCCGCCCCGTCCACCAGCCAGACCCGGGCCATGTCCCGGCGTTCGCGCAGGCTGCCGGAAAAGCGGGTGACGGCAAAATCGCCCCGCCACAGGTGCGTCGCGCCGTCATCGGTACACAGCGCCGTCAGGCCGCCGCCGTGGAGCAGGTGAGCCTCGACGGCGTTGGGTTCGCCCCGGCGGGCAGCCGGTCCCCGGGATGTCCGCGCCGGCCGTCCCACCCGCCGAATGGGCCGGCGGGTCGCGGCGGCACAGGGCCGCTCCTCCAGCAGCAGCGACAGCGCCCTGGCCCGGGGCTGGGCCATGAAGTCCGCCCGCAGGGAATGTCCGGTGAGCGCCTCGCAGACGGCGCACAGCGCCATGCCCTGGTGGTGGGCCATGTGGCTCATCACCAGGCAGGGCGAGATATCCGGCCCGTCGTCGCTCGTCCCCTTCTCCGGGCGCAGGTAGTCCGCGGCCTCGTAGAAGCCCCATTCCCCCATCCAGCCCAGCCGCGCCATGCGCCGCAGGTTCGCCACAGCCTGCCGGGGGGCGACCAGCGCCGCCAGCGCCGAGGCGTAGGGCGCGACCACGCCCTCCGCCGCCTCGCCGTCCAGGGCCAGGGCCGGCAGGCCGAAGGCCCGGTACTGGTAGTTCATCCCGGCGTCCAGGGCGCAGTAGCCCGATTCGGAGACGCCCCAGGGCCGGTTCAGCCGCCGCCCCCGTTCGATCTGGGCCGCCACCGCCGCCCCCACACCCTCGCCCAGCAGCGTCAGCGGCGGCGCGTTCAGGAACAGTTGAGGCAGCAAAAATTCAAACATCGTCCCGCTCCAGGACAGGGGCGCGACGCCGCCCCCCACCTTCGCGCAGGCGCGGCCCAGCCGCCCCCAGTGGGAAGGAGGGACCTGGCCCAGCAGCATCGCGGTGTAGCTGAGGATGCGCGCCTCCGAAGCCAGCAGGTCGTAGCGGCCCTCGCTGACGCGGCCCGTCTCCACGTCCACGCCGATGGCGAACAGCTCCCGGTCCCCGTCGTACAGCGCGGCCAGGTCCATCCCCCCGGCCAGCGCCCTCATCCGGCGGGCCAGGTCCCCACCGACCTCCGGCGCGTTGGCGCACAGCAGCAGCGCCGCCGCCAGGTTGCCGCTGTCCACCGACGAGACGTAGCGGGGCCGCAGCGGGGCGAGGGTGTCGATGTCGTACCAGTTGTACAGCTGGCCGCGCCACTTCTCCAGGCGCTCCAGCGCGTCCACGGCGTCCGCCAAGCGCTGCCGCGCCTCCGCCACGCCCACAAGGCCCAGCCGCCGTGCCGACAGGCAGCTGAGCAGATAGAGGGCGATGTTGGTGGGCGACGTGCGCCGGGCCGCGCCCACCGGCGGGTCCAGCTGCACGTTGTCCGGGGGCAGCGGACTGCCCTCCGGGGGCATGTTGTCCGCGAAGAAGCGCCAGGTGCGCCGGGCCAGGTCCATCAGGAACGCCCGGTCGTCGGCGCTCAGCGGCTCCACAGCGCCGATGGGCTCCGATTCCATCCCGGCCACCCAGCCCGGGCCGATCCAGAGCAGCGCCGCCAGGGCCAGCAGCGCCCCGGGCATATGGCCGCCCAGCGCCCCGGACGCCAGCAGCAGCGCCGCCCCGCGACCGGGCCAGCGGGGAATTCGATCGGCGCGCTCCTCGGCGTCCGCGGCGGTGACCCACTGCATCAGGTGTTTGCCGGACACCCCCAGCCGCCACAGCGTTCGCAGGATGGCGTCCAGCGCGTTGAAGGCCGACAGGGGCGCAAGGGCCAGCCGGGCCGTGGCCCTGCGCCACTTCAAATCGTCGCCGTTGCCCAGGCCCAGCACTGGCTCCAGCCACGAAAGCGCCAGCGCCGCCGCCAGCGCCCCTTCGCCGCCGGTCCACGCCGCCCCCAGCAGCAGGGCCAACAGCGCCGGGTCCCACAGCGAGCGCATCAGGTTGTCCGCCATCCGGAAGCGGTCCGCCGCGCCCAGCCCGTTTTTGCGGCTGAGCAGCACCGGCAGCAGCTGCCAGTCGCCCCGGGTCCAGCGGTGGCGGCGGCGCAGCGTGGCGGCGAGGGTGGAGGGATGGGCGTCGTAGAAGGCCACGTCCCCCACAAAGCCCGCCCCGGCCAGCGCACCCTCGGCCAGGTCGTGGCTGAGGATGCGGCCCTCGGGCAGCGCGCCGCCCACCCGCTCCTGGAAGGCGGCCACGTCGTAAATGCCCTTGCCGCCGAAGATGCCCCGGCCGGTGAGGTCCTGCCACAGGTTGGACACACACACCGGGTAGGCACTGACGCCCCCCGCCCCGGCGAACAGGCGCTCGAAGCCGTTGGCGCAGGCGGAGGGCAGCGCCTCCATCCGGGGCTGGAGCACGGCATAGCCGCCGTCGGGACGCCGCCGGTTCAGCGGATGGGCCATCGCGCCGATCAGCCGGCGCAGGTCCTCCGGTAGGGCGCGGGTGTCGGCGTCCAGCGTGATGACGTATTTGAAGCGGCCCTTCAGCCGTTCGCAGTCGCCGCCCTCCGCGCCAAAGGGAGAGGCGTCCCCGCCCAGCAGCAGCCGGTTCACGGCCATCAGCGCCCCGCGCTTGCGGTCCTTCCCCATCCACATGCCGTCCGCGGCCAGCAGCGTCCGCTCCCGCACCAGCAGGGCGTACTTCTGCCGCCCCGCCCGGGCGTTCATGGCGTCCACGCAGGCCCGCGCCCTGTCCAGTATCGCCCCGTCCCCGGGCATTTCCCTTTCCGGCGCGTCAGCCAGGTCCCCCAGCAGCAGGTATTCGATGTTGTCGCTGGCCTCCAGGCATCCCAGGGCCTCCAGCTGGGCGCAGATATCCTCTGCCCGCCGGGGTGAGGACAGCAGCACCGGCATCGTCACCAGCGTGCGGCAGTCCTCCGGCACCCGGTCCATTTTCAGCTTCAGCAGCCGCGAGGGCGGGCAAAGCCGAGTATAAAACCGGCCCGCCAGCAGGTCGGCGGCTCCCCAGCCCAGCACCGCGCAGGCGGGCCAGAGCCAGGGGGTGCCTGCGCCGCGGCACAGCAGCGCCGCCAGCGCCGCCGCCAGCGAGAGTATGACGGCCACGGTTCCGCGCCCCGTGGGGTCGGGGACGCGCCGCCCGAGGCGGACCCCCGGCCGGCCCAGGCGCTCGATCAGCGCCCGACGCCCAGCGTCGTCGTATAGCCACCAGCACACCTCGCCCTGCAGGCCGTCCCCCGCCCGGGCAGCGTCCACGGCGGCGCGGGCCACCGAATGCTCCGGCAGCCCCAGCTTTTCAGCGATGCGGGCGACCTCCCGGCGCACCGCGGCCCGGGAGGCGTCGTCCATGCCAGGATAGGTCCCCGCCGCCTCCCGGCCGAGGGTCTGCTCCACCCGGGACAGCCGCCGAAAGCAGGCCTGCCAGTTCAGGGCGTCGGCCACCCGCCGCGCCGCAAGCAGGTTTTCCAGCCGCAGCAGCGCCGCCGCCTCCCCGGCCTGGTCCCGGGCGACGACGGTCCCCGCAGACAGCGCCCGCCGGGCCAGCTCCGCGTCCAGCCTGCGCCGCGCCGCCGGACGGCCCAGCGCCTCCGCCTGCTTCAGGGCCCGGGCCAGGAAGGCGTCGCCGCGACGGCGAAGCCCGCCCGCGGACCGGTTCACCCACCGTTCGGCCATGGAGCGCTGCCGCGCCCGTTCGACGATGGCCGACGCCGCACGGGTCAGCGCCCCGGCGATGGCCACGCGCAGGGCCGCCGGCGCTGACCACAGCTCAGCGTCGGTCAACGGCTGCAGCTCGTCCAGGGCCATGAGGGCATCCAGCAGGCGCGCCTCGGTCAGCGGGGTATCCGAAGCGCACAGCGCCGCCAGATAGACCTGGAGCCTCGGCGCTCCCGCCCAGGCCGGCAGCCGCGCCCCACCCTCAGCGCGCGCCTGCCGGGCGCAGGCTTCGATCACCGGGGCCTGGCCGTCCAGCAGGGCCAGGGCAGCGCCCCCGTCCCCCCGCCGCAGCCGCGCCGCCGCGTCCAGCAGCGACGACAGCTCCGCCCCGGCGCGCCGGGACAGGCGCAGCTTCGCCGTGCCCCGCACGACATACCGCCCCGCCAGCTCGCGCGCCACCGCCCGGTCGCCGGCCTCGCTCTGATACCCAGACCGCTCTGTGCCCTGAAACAGGTCCATAATCAAGTCCTCCATGGATGGGATAGGGTTGAGGTGTGGGATATAATTCTGTTTTATCGAGCTGATGACGAACTCCCCTTTGGCTAGCTTACCGGGGGTATCGGGGGCGGTAGCGCCCCGATCTTTAATCGTACGCGGCGGCGTGTACGCCGCGGGCGGGGCCTTTTTTGCGGCAGGGAGCCTGTCGACCAGAGCAAAAAAGGCTTCCTTGCAGATTTGCCGCCCGG
>JAFWEL010000002.1 GCA_017512905.1 Clostridia bacterium | reverse complement strand
CGGGGCGCTCCGCCCCCGATACCCCCGGTAAGTTAGTCAATAGCCTCCCCTGCGACGCGAAGCTAGTGGGGAGGTGGCCCCGCCAAAGGCGGGGTCGGAGGGGTTCCGTGTGATCAGCATCAGCTCGACAAATCAGAATTTATCGTCCATTGTCCCTGCTGTCCACAATCCTTCCATAGCTGTCGTACAGGTAGATCATATCGGTCTTTTTCTTATTGACGACCTTCTTGTCGTCCCAAAGCAGGTCGTAAGCGCCGTCGGTGGAATGGGTGCCGACGGTCAGCTTTTTTCCGGGGGAGAGGACCGTGCCCTGGGGAAAGGCGTACAGCTCGTCGCCCTTGTCGGAGTAGAGGTAGAAGCCGGTCAGGTCCACATCGGCGCTGCCGCTGTTGCCCAGGGTGATCCGGTCGTCGTCGGGGTCCACGCTGGCGATATAGGGGCCGGAGACGGGGGTCGCTTCGATGTCCACGGCCGTTGCCGCCGCCTTGCCGCCCTTCAGCGTGACCAGCAGGCCCAGGCCGGCGTCCTGGGTCACGACGACCGTGCTGCCGGCGGCCTGCAGGCGCTTGATGACCCTGGGGTCGGGGGTGCCGGGCTTTTTCTGGCTGTCGGTGGAAACCACGGCGATCTGGGCTGCCGCTGCGTTGGCAAATTCGGCGCTGGTGGTGTCGTCGTCGCCGTGATTGGGCACCTTCAGCACCGCGCACCGCAGGTCGTCGCCCTGGGACAGCAGCTCCGCCTCTTCGGGCAGCTCCATGTCGCCGGTCAGCAGCATCCTGCCCTGGTCGCACTCCAGCATCATCACCAGCGAGTTGTTGTCGTCCTTGTCCTTGAATTTCGAGGCCGGGGCCAGCACCCGCAGCGTCGCGCCGCTGCTTCCGAGGGCCAGCGTGTCGCCCCGCCGCAGCCACCCGACCTCCTGGTCGCGCACATCCGCGGCCTGGACCATCGGGTGCTTCTTTTCCTTCACGTCGATGAACATGGCCGATGCGTACCAGTTGTCCACGGGGATGTCGCTCTGTGCCAGCCACTCCAGGCCGCCGCAGTGGTCATCGTCGGTGTGGGTGAGGAACACGGCGTCCAGGCGATCCACGCCCAGCTTCGACAGTGCGGTCTTGATCCGGCCCATGACCCAGGGCTTGCCGGTGTCGATCAGACCTACCCAGTCGCCGGCCTTCAGCACCAGCGCGTCGCCCTTGCCCACGTTGACGGCGAACATCTGTACCGCTGATCCGCCGGTCTCGGCTGAGCAGCCGCCCAGCAGCGCTCCAACCAGCAGCAGTGACAGCACTTGAAGGATGTATTTCACGACAGTTACCTCCGGTTCATGTCCATATTACGATTATTCCATGGACGGGATAGAATTATTTGACCTGTTTCAGGTATTCCGCCAGCGCGGGCGCTACCATCAGCAGCAGGGGGAGCAACAATGCCAACACTTTTGTCGGTTTCATGGCTTACCTCCCTTTTTGCTATGGAATGGGACTATTATAGCACGTATTGTTATTGCAAGGTAAGGGGGCTGGACAACCATTCATAATTTAATGGGATATTAACTGCAGGGGCGTATTCCGCGCCGCGCCGGGTCGCGCGGCGCGGCGCGGATGGCCCTTTCCGGAATAAAGTCTACGTTGAAAGGACAAAAAATCAAAGTTATTTGAGATGAAAATCAGTAGACAATCCTTTCCGGGTCATGTATAATAGTGATATATGAAGTTTTCGGGATGAGGGAAGCAAATGCCGGATAATGCCATGCAGCATAGCGGAATAAACGGGTCGAAGCGCCGGATACTGATCGTGGCGGGCGATCCTTCGCGCCAGCGCTTCCTCAGCGAAGCGCTGCAGGGGCAATATGACGTCGTCTATGCGCAGACGGGCGCGGAGGCGCTGGAGGCCGTTTACGGCGGCAAGGACCTGCTGGCCCTGGTGCTGCTGGATTTCGCGCTGCCCGATTCCCAGGGCAAGGGCATACTCAAGCAGATCACGGAGGACCCGATGCTCAAGAGCGTCTCCGTCATCGTCATGAGCCGCGACCGGCAGGACGAGGTCTATGCCCTCAACAACGGCGCCATGGATTTCATCCTCAAGCCCTGCGACCTGACCGGGGTGGTGCTGGCCCGGGTGCGCCACGTCATCGAGCTGTCGGAAAACCGCAGCATCATCCGCTCCACCGAGCGCGACCAGCTCACCGGCCTGTACAACAAGGATTTCTTCTTCAATTACGCCAACCAGTATGACGTCTACCACCAGGACATGGACATGGACGCCATGGTGGTGAACATCAGCCACTTCCACATGATCAACGAGCGCCACGGCAAGGCCTACGGCGACGACGTGCTGCGCCGGGTGGGCGGCAAGATCCTGCAGAGCGTCTCCGGCGAGGGCGGCATCGTGTGCCGTCGGGACGGCGACACCTTCCTGATCTATTGTCCCCACAGGGATAACTACGAGGCCATCCTCAAGGAGGCCGCCACCGGCATGGACAGCCGCGTCCGGCTGAGGATGGGCGTATATCCCCATGTGGACAAATCGCTGGACATCGAGCGCCGCTTCGACCGGGCCAAGCTGGCCTCGGACACGGTGCGGGACAGCTTCACCAAGACGGTGGCGCTGTACGACGAGCAGATGCACCGCACCGAGATCTATACCGAGCAGCTCCTGGAGGATTTCCCCACGGCCATCGCCGAGAAGCAGTTTGTGGTCTACTACCAGCCGAAGTTCGCCATACAGGGCACCATGCCGGTGCTCAACAGCGCCGAGGCGCTGGTGCGCTGGAACCACCCCCGCTTCGGCATGGTCAGCCCGGGCAATTTCATACCGCTGTTCGAGAGCAACGGGCTCATCCGCCAGCTGGACAGCTTCGTCTGGCGGGAGGTGGCCGCCCAGATGCGGGACTGGAAGGACCGGCTGGGCATCTGTGTGCCGGTGTCGGTGAATGTGTCCCGGGTGGATATCTTCGATTACGACCTGGTGGACCACATGAAGGGGCTGATCCGGGAGTTCGGCCTGAGCCCCGACGAGTTCCTGCTGGAGATCACCGAATCGGCCTATACCCAGAACTCCGCCCAGATCATCAGCACGGTCAACGCCCTGCGCGAGGCGGGCTTCCATATCGAAATCGACGACTTCGGCAGCGGCTATTCGTCGCTGAACATGATTTCCACGCTGCCGATGGACGCCCTGAAGCTGGACATGGAGTTCATGCACAACGCCTTCAAGGAGCGCAAGAACACCAAGATGCTGGACGCGGTGATCGACATCGCCTATTCCCTCGAGGTGCCCACCATCGCCGAGGGCGTCGAGACGGCCGAGCAGATGTTCGCGCTGAAGGCCATGGGCTGCGACATCGTCCAGGGCTTCTACTTCTCCAAGCCCCTGCCCGCGGCGGAATTCGAGCGCTTCCTGCTGGAGAAGAAGAACGGCAGGACCTACCAGCCCGACCGGGACAAGGAGAGCAAGGTGCGCGCCGCCGAGCAGTTTGCCTACGAGGCGCTGCACGACCCGCTGACCGGCCTGTACAACCACAGCGCCTACAAGATGCTGCTGAAGGACGCCGACCAGCGCAACATCGCGCTGATCCTGGCGGATGTGGACGATTACGACGCCATACGCGCCGAACAGGGCGAGGCGGTCACGAACCGCATGAGCGAGCTGGTGGCGGATGTGTTGCGCCACAACTTCCGTTCGGTGGACTTCATCTGCCGCATCGCGATGGACGAGTACGCCGTGATCATGACCCGCGTCAACAACGACATGAAGCCGTTGATCCGGCAAAAGGTGGAGCGCATCAACGCCATGCTGCGGGAGCGGCAGAGGGATTTGCCGCCCATCAACCTCAGTGTGGGCGTCGCCTTCGCCGACCGGGAGAACCCCCAGGGCGACATCTTCCACGACGCCGACCAGATGCTCCAGCAGATGAAGAACGTGAAGAGCACCGGCTGCGCCATATTCTAAGCATTGAGGAAACGCGATATGAATCGACAATCATCCGCGCGGAGGGACAGCGGCTATACCGCCGGGGTCAGGAAGCCCAGCGCGAACCGGCCCATATCCCTGCGGGGCCTGGTGGGCCTGGTGCTGACGGTGCTGCTGCCGCCGGTGGGGCTGTTCTACCTGTGGCAGCAGGGCGTGTTCCGCACCCGGGGCAGGATGCTGCTGACCGGCCTGGCGACGCTGGAGATGATGGGGATGGTGGTGCTGATGACCCCGCACCAGGAGCTGACGCCCCGCATGCCCGTGCCCGTGCCCCCCGTCCAGGTGACCGCCTCGCCCACCGAGGAGGTGCTCACCGCGCTGTACAATTCCGAGGAGCTGGTCTACCAGAACCAGCTGGAGCAGGTGAGGGCCGCCGGCGGCACCGAGCGCGACCTGCTGACCGAGGAACAGAAGCTGGAGCTGGCCAACGATGAGACCGAGGCCATCTACGATACCCTCGTGTACAGCGTCTATGGCAGCGAAGCCGTGTATTACCATGCCACAAAGGTCTGCCGCACCCAGACCAACGGCCGCGAGCTGACCGTGCGCGACGCCCTGCGGGAGGGCCTGGAGCCCTGCCCAAACTGCAACCCGCCCACGGTGGACGGCTGATGTCCGCAGGGCGTGACCGGTCGGTCGCCGGAAATGATGTGACAGGGACTGGAAAATATCGAATTAAAGTCATATTTATTACCTTGATTTAAGGCATAAACCATCCTATCATATACGATAGGATGGTTCTTTGTATGTACCGCCCGAATGGAATTAGAATCGCCACAAGAGGAGGCCATGCCATGTTCTGCTCCAGATGCGGCAAAACCCTGATGCCGGAAGACAAACAGTGCCCCCACTGCGGTACGCCCGTGGGGGAAAGCCGCTTTGAGGGGACGCCCTATACCTCTGCGCAGCCCCATATATTGCCCGACACGCCTGCGGGGCAGGCGTCCGCGGCCTATACCCGCACCACCTACACCACCATGACCGACCAGCAGCAGCAGGAGGGCGCGGTGGACAGCCGCACCACCTACCGCCCGGTCTACGACGAGGCGTCCGCTCCCGAGGAGATCCGCAAGGACATGCGGGCCGCAATCGAAGGCGACGATGCGTCTCAAGACGCGCCGCTGCCCCCGGTGGAGGACCTGCCCGAGGACGTGCAGCACACCATGAACGCCGTGGATGAGGAGCTGAAGATGGAGAGCGTGGATACCTCCGAGCTTCGCACACGGCCCATCGAATCCACCGGTCGCGCCGGCATCAGCAGCGAGGTGGAGGATTACATCCAGAAGCTGGAGGCCACCCAGAGCCGCCGGGCCGCTCGCAAGCGCCGAGCCATCGACGACCGCGAGGACAACTACACCACCCCTCAGGAGGAGGTGGTGTACGACGACACCCAGGTGGCCCCGGACCGGGAACAGAGCGAGGTCTTCAACGATATCGACGAGGATGAGTTCGACGAGATCCGCTATGGCCGCACCATCGGCGTGAAGGATATCCTGCGCGTGGCAGGCATCATGGTCGTGGCCGCGGCCCTGATCGTGGGCGGCGTGCTGTGGTTCCGCAACATCCGCGGCGGCCAGAACACCTCGAAGATCGAGGGCGTCACTCAGACTCTCTATGCCAGCGGCCTGGAGAAGATCAAGGCCAACCGCAGCGATACCTATATCAACGAGCTGGTCAACCTGTATCGCAACGACGGCGTACTGGCCTTCACCGAGCGGGTGACCAACGACGCCTCTGAATTTAACAGCCTGATGCCCGAGGAGCCCGCGGTGAACGACGAGCTGTACGTCTCCGCGCTGAAGAACATCCAGAGCAACATCGGCAACGCCATACTGATGGACGCCACCGAGTCCGACAACACCGCCGGCGAATCCGGACAGGATTCCGCTTCCCGCTGGGCCATCGTGGACCAGTCCATCGCCCAGGTGGAGAACGCCACCACGGCCCAGGAGCTGACCGCCGTGGTCAACGGCGAGCGGGTGACCGTCGCGGCGTCGCCCACGCCCGAGCCCACGCCCGAGCCGGAGAAGACCTATGCCACGCTGTCCAAGGGCGACAAGAGCGACGCGGTGCTCGAACTGCAGAACCGGCTGTTCGAGTTGGGCTTCCTGCTGGATGACCGCGACGGCGCTTACGGCAGCAAGACCCAGACTGCGGTGAAGCTGTTCCAGCAGGCCGCGGGGCTGGAGGCCTCGGGCATTGCCGACAACGAGACGCAGCAGCGGCTGTACGCCGAGGACGCGCCGCGCACCGAATACGCCCAGGCCACGCCGACGCCCGCCGCCCCCGCGGAGGGCGGGGATGACAGCGCCGCCGTCGCTCCGCCGGCCGACGGCTACAAGACGCTGCAAAAGGGCGACAAGGACGACGCCGTCAAGACGCTGAAGGCCCGCCTCTACGAGCTGGGCTACATGGCGACGAAATCCACCGGCGCGTCCTTCGGCAGCAAGACCAAGGCGGCGGTCGAGGCGTTCCAGAAGGCCGCAGGCCTGGATGTCACCGGCGTCGCCGACGAGGCGACCCAGGAGCTGCTCTTCTCGGATTCCGCGCCCCACGCCTGATAAACCGTTATATAAAGCAAACCCTGTTGGGCGGCTGTTCGCAACCGCCCAGTTGTCATGTTACAGAGGAGCGTGCCAGCATGCAGACACCCATCGTTGCGCTGATCTACGATTTTGACAAGACCCTGTCGCCCCGGGATATGGAGGAATACTCCTTCCTGCCAGGCATCAGGGTGGATCCGGATGTCTTCTGGGGCAAGTGCGCCGAGTTCGCCCGGGAGCACGACATGGACGGCATACTGACCTATATGTATCTGATGAAGAAGATGGCCAGCGGCGAGATGGAGCTGACAAAGGAAAACCTGATCGCCCTGGGCCGCGACGTGGAATTCTTCCCCGGGGTCACGGGCTGGTTTGACCGCATCAACGCCCTGGGCCGCCAGTGCGGCGTGGACGTGGAGCATTACATCATCTCTTCGGGGCTGACCGAGATCATCCGGGGCTCCGCCATCGGCGGCCACTTCAAGGCCATATTCGCCGCGTCCTTCTGCTATGACGAGGCGGGCAAGGCGGTGTGGCCCTCCACCGCGGTGAACTACACCAGCAAGACCCAGTACCTCTTTCGCATCAACAAGGGCATACTGGATGTCACCAACGACCGCGACCTGAACGCCTTTACGCCGGAATATATGCGCCGGGTGCCCTTCTCCAACATGATCTATGTGGGGGACGGCCTGACCGACGTGCCCTGCATGAAGATGACCAAGCAGAAGGGTGGCTATTCCATCGCCGTGCACGCCCCAGGGAAGACCGAGGTGGCCGACGACATGCTGCTGCAGGGACGGGTGGATTTCTCGGTGGAGGCCGACTATACCCCGGACAGCGAGATCGAGCAGGTGGTGACCATGCTGATGCGCCGCATCCGCGCCTCCCACGAGCTGACCCTGCGCCACGCCGAACAGGTGCAGCGCGCCCACCGCCGCCGGGGCAAATATGTGCCCCTGGACATCCCCATGCGCGGCGGCCTGGAGGACGGGGAGGATGTGGAGTAGGTGGGTTAGACAAATTCTGATTTGTCGCGCTGCGACAAATCAGAATTTGAACACAACCCAAAGCAACCGGAGGAAGCGATATGCCTCGAAACTTAAGTCCGACCCAGCTGATTGAGCGCAGCATCCAGAAAAAGTACCGCAAGGAGCTGTGGACGCCCTTCATCCTGGCGGTGAAGCGCTATGCGCTGATTGGGGCGGGGGACAGGGTGGCGGTGTGTGTGTCCGGCGGCAAGGATTCCATGCTGCTGGCCAAGCTGATGCAGCTGCTCCATCGCTACAGCGACGTGCCCTTTGAGGTGAGATTCCTGGCCATGGACCCGGGCTACGCGCCGGAAAACCGGCGCAGGATCGAGGAAAACGCCCGGCTGCTGGACATTCCCCTCACAATCTTTGAGACGGACGTGTTTGACGTGGCCAACGCGGCGGAAAAGAACCCCTGCTATCTGTGCGCCAGGATGCGCCGGGGCCACCTGTACAGCAATGCCCGGGCGCTGGGATGCAACAAGATCGCCCTGGGCCACCACTTCAACGACGTGATCGAGACCACCGTGATGGCCATGCTCTACGGCGCCCAGCTGCAGGGCATGATGCCCAAGCTGCACAGCACCAATTTTGAGGGCATGGAGCTGATCCGCCCTCTCTACTGCGTCCACGAGGAGGACATCATCGCCTGGAAGCGCTACAATAACCTGGAGTTTTTGCAGTGTGCCTGCCGGTTTACCGAAGCGATTTCCGAGAGTGGTGACGGCGTGGGCGCATCGAAGCGCCAGGAGGTCAAGCAGCTGCTGAAGACGCTGCGCCGTGACAATCCGGACGTGGAAAAGAGCGTGTTCAACGCGATCCACGCCGTCAGCCTGGATACCTTTCCCGGCTGGAAGACCCGGGGGGAGGAGCACAGCTTCCTCGAATGGTACGACGAATGATAAATATTTCACAGGGAGGCCTATATCATGCCTGATTTTGCCAACATGACCCTTTCCCAGCTGGTTCGGCCCGAGGGCTATGCCTGCAAGTGCGGCCGACACCACGTCTGCGCGCTGAAATACCTGAACATCGGCCGGGGCATCATCAATGAGGTGCCGCGGATGATCGAAGCCATGGGCAAGAAGAAGCCCTTCGTGGTCTGCGACGGCAACACCTGGGCGGTGGCGGGGAAGCGGGTGGACGAGATTCTCACCGCCGCCGGCATCGACCACGTGGTGTACGTGGTGCCGCTGGAAAAGCCGGACAACGTGCGCATCGCCCCGGCGGAATGGGAGACGGGCAGCATCATCATGCACTTCGACCCCAGCTGCGACATGTTCCTGGCCGTGGGCAGCGGTGTGCTCAACGACCTGTGCAAGGTGGCCGCCTATGCCACGGGCCGTCCCACCGCCGTGGTGGGCACCGCGCCTTCGATGGACGGCTACGCCTCCAATTCCAGCTCGATGGAGATGAACCACGTGAAGGTGTCGCTGTACAACCGCGGCCCCGAGGGCATACTGCTGGATTCCGACATCCTGGCCCAGGCCCCCATGCGCATGCTGTGGGCGGGGCTGGGGGACATGGTGGCCAAGTACGTCGCCATCTGCGAGTGGCGGATCTCCCATATCGTGACCGGGGAATACTACTGCGAGGACGTGGCCGAGCTGATGCGCGCCGCCCTGCGCAAGCTGATGGCCGTCTCCGACCGCATCACCAGCCGCGACCCGGACGCCATCGCCGCCATCGCCGAGGGCCTGGTGCTGGCGGGCATCGGCATGGCCTATGCCCAGATTTCCCGCCCGGCCTCGGGGCTGGAGCACTACTTCAGCCACATGTGGGAGATGATGGCCCTTGAGCGGGGCGTGCCCTACGACCTGCACGGCATCCAGGTGGGCGTGGGTACGCTGCTGTCCATGAAGATCTATCGCAAGCTGCTGGCCGACGGCACGCGGCCCGACCGGCAAAGGGCAGAGGCCCACATGCGCGCCTTTGACCGGGCGGAATGGGAGGCCCAGGTTCGCCGGATCTTCGGCAAAACCGCGGACGAGATCATCGCCATCGAGGACCGGGTGCACAAGAACGACCCCGCGCGCCACGCGAAACAGCTGGACAACATCATCGCCCGCTGGGACGACATACTGGCCATCATCCGCGAAGAGCTGCCGGATTACGACCGGCTCCACGACGCCATGGCCGCCACCGGCATGCCCCTGACCCCCGCCGACATCCACATCCCCACCGAGGACGTGGTGAATGCCTTCGTCGGCGCGAGGGACATCCGGGACAAATACCTGTCCTGCTCGCTGCTGTGGGATATGGGGCTGACAGAGGAATATGCGGCGTTTTTGGAGGATGAGGGCGCGGGGATGTGATGGCGGGCAGATTCTGATTTATCGAGCTGATGAGGAACTCCCCTTTGGCTAACTTACCGGGGGTATCGGGGGCGGTAGCGCCCCGATCTTTAATCGTACGCGGCGGCGTGTACGCCGCGGGCGGGGCCTTTTTTGCGGCAGGGAGCCTGTCGACCAGAGCAAAAAAGGCTTCCT
>JAFWEL010000032.1 GCA_017512905.1 Clostridia bacterium | reverse complement strand
TCCCCCATTCTCGCATACATCCATTCCCCGGGACAGCTTTTATTGGCAAACCAGCGATGGACAGAAAGCACCATCTCGGACTGTGCCGGGGTGTAAGCCAGGGTTCGCTCCTTATCCGCAAACCACAGCAGTTTTTTTTTGCCGTAGCGCCTGCAGATATCGACGCAGAGGCTGTTGAGCGCAGCGTAGGCTGCGTCCGGGAAAGCGTAGGGCGCTGTGTTATCAGAAGCGACTTCAATGGTAATCGCCCTATGGTCGTTTTCCCAGCTGGAAGTGCACCAGGAGCGGTTCTTCTCCTCTACAATGAGGGCAATGTGCCCATCATAGCCTATGCCGTAGTTACAGCTTGCCTCCCTGCTCGAAGGGGCAAAGATTGCTCCGATCTGTTCGGCAGTTGCCTGGCAGACCGCGCAATGGGGCGTGATCCGGTCAATCCGGCATATCCTCTGCCCGGAATGATTTGGGCTCAGAATGGTGCAGGACACGAGGCTGCTGTTGGTATACTTCATACGCTACTCCCGGCCCACCAGTATGCGCTGGTCGGATTCGTCGGTCAGGATCGGGATTGCCGAGTACGGCTTTCTGTTTTGCAACTCCTCCAGGGCCTTGATATTGGGTTTTCGGCCGATGCTCCCGTAAGTCTTGGCCTGGCCGGCCTCGGTGAGGTAGTCTATGTCGCGGTGGATGTGAAATCTTCCATAGTGAACCGTCTGGATGACCTGGTATTTCATGTCATTTCCTCCCGTTTGTGCGGCGGATGTGGCCGCAGTCGTTGTACAGCTCCACCCGGGGAAAGACCCATTCGCCCTCCGCAACGGGAAAGCTGATCGTGGTGATGGATGCGAAGTCACAGGGCAGCACCGAGGCCACGTAGGGGTAGGGCAGTGCCAGCAGATGGGCCGTCAAGAAGCCCGCCGAGCCGCCGTGGCTGAACAGGGCCAGGGTCTCGTCTCCACCTCCCCGGCAAAGGAATCTGCGGCCCTCGTACCGGTAGCCTTTTTCGCACAGAAACTCGTCGAATTTGTCAGTGACTGTGCTGTAATACCGAGTGACAGTATTTTCGGCGAAATAGGGGTGGCGCCTCCAGTCGACTGCGTTAAAGTCAAAGCCCTCTTGGAGCATTCGATAGCCCAGCGTCCAGGGGCGACCGTCCGCGGGAATTCCCGGCCCGCCCCAGGAGATTTCCCCCATGAAGGAAAGGGTAGCAACCTCAAGGCCCAGCCGCCGCGCGGTGCAGGCAGCGGTCTGCTGGGCGCGACCGGAGGGAGCGGCATAGATTTCCCGGACACCCTCTACGGAGAGTCGCTCCGCTGCGGCCGCCGCCTGCTTATGGCCCTCCGGGGTCAGACAATCGTTGGCATAATCCGGCTCGCCGTGCCGTACAAATATGATCCTCAATTTGGATTGCCCCCCTTTCCGTCGCTCCTGCACCGTGCCTGATCAGGTACCCACTTCATGCGCAGGCCGGGGATGACCAACGAACCATGGCCCACCAGCAGCGGACAGGCGGCGAAGTGCGACCCCTGTGCCAAATAACACCTGCATACATGGCCTCATTTTCACACGGCCAATTATCGCCGCCGGACGGCTGAATTTCCGACGCGAGGCCAGTCCTTCAGGAAGCCATCTTCGGCTTGCAAAAGCCTTGACTGCCCGCCAGGCAGCCTGCGTCTTTCGCAAGCCAAATCTGTCAAAAATTTCATCTCGTCGGGCGACGCATTAGTCTTTAGAAGTCCCCTGATGGTATACTAAAAGCCCCGAAAATATCGTGTTTTCGGGGCAGTGTCAATTGTACGTAGAACCTCATGTCTGAGGGTTCATGCGCTCAAGCAGGCCGCTGGCGCGCAGGGCGGGCAGTACGGCGTGGTAAAACAGCGGGGCGGCGACGACGGCCACCGCGGCGTTGATCAGGGAGGGAATCAGCTTGGACAGCATGGTCGCCCAGACCGCGTCCATCGGGAAGCTGTACACGAATTTCTGATAGATGAAGGTCTTCAGCATATACAGGATCACATAGGTGAGCGCGCCGCATACGCAAGCCAGCGCCGTGCGGTCGATGCGGCCCTTGCCGCCGGCATGCACATTGCTTTCAAGCATACGGCCGCAGACCCACGCCATGGCGAATTTGCTCACGAATGTAATCAGCACGTTGACCAGGTCGTAGCCGGTCACGGCGTCGTAGAAGGCCGAGCCGATGCCCGCGGCCAGACCGCCCTGCAGGGGGCCGAGCAATATGCCGCTGAGTAGGCACACGGCATTGGCAAAATGCACCTTTGAACCCAACAGCGGAAAGCGGAACAGCGTGACCACGTAGATCATGGCGGCCATCATCGCGATAAAGGTGATGTTGAAAACGGAAAATTCACGCTTTTTCATAGTAATAACCTCCCCCAAAGCGTTTGACTTTTTATGAGGTGCAGTATATACTAAAATTGAACTTATTGAAAGAGCCAGAAAAGGAGAAAATTATAAGACCAGATGAGTGGGAAAAAACCGGAATACCTGAACCTGTATGAGATCATGCGGGATGAGATCACCAGCGGTTCCTGGCCCTACGGCGCGCGATTGCCTTCACGCAGGCAGACGGCGCTGGACCGTGGGCTCAGCGCGGTGACCGTGGAGCACAGCTATGAGCTGCTGTGCCAGGAGGGCTATATCCAGGCCCGTCCCAGAAGCGGCTATTATGTCATCTATCGCAGCGGGGACGGCTTCGCAACGGTGGACAGCCAGCCCTTGCGGCGCGTCCCTGTCGATGGGTCCAGCGTTGAAGATGGCTTCCCGTTCACGGTGCTCGCCCGGGCCATGCGCAGGGTGCTGGCGGATTACGGCGAAAATCTGATGCGCAAGTCGCCCAACGAGGGCTGTCTGGAGCTGCGCAGGGCCATCTCCCGCTACCTCGCGCGCAACCGGGGCATTCAGGCGGGGGAAGGGCAGATCGTCATCGGCTCCGGCTCGGAATACCTCTACGGCCTGGTGGTGGAAATGCTGGGGGCCCACCGGGTGTTCGCCATTGAGTATCCCTCTTACGAGAAGATCGAACAGGTCTATCACGCCAAGGGCGTTGAATGCGAGCTGCTTCCCCTGGGGCATGACGGCATACACAGCGCGGCCCTGGCAGGAACCCGGGGGTCCGTGCTGCATATTACCCCCTTTCGAAGCTATCCCACGGGCGTTACGGCGTCAGCCTCGAAGCGCGCGGCGTATATCCGATGGGCGGAGCAGGGGGACCGGTATATCGTGGAGGATGATTTCGAATCGGAGTTTTCGATGCTTCGCAAGCCCGAGGACACCGTCTTTGCCCTGTCGGACGCTGGCAATGTCATCTATATGAACACCTTCACCCGCACGGTGTCTCCGGCGCTGCGCGTGGGATACATGGTGCTGCCGCAGCGGCTGGTGCCCATGTTTCAGGAGCGGGTGGGCTTTTACTCCTGTACGGTGCCGGCGTTTGAACAGTATCTGCTGGCGGATCTGATTACAACGGGCGATTTTGAACGGCACATCAACCGGATGCGCCGCAAGCGGCGCAGGCAGGAGCGGGGCATCATGCCTTGAAAATGCTTTGCCGGGATGATATAGTATCTATACGGGTGAAGAGAAGGGAGCGAAGGCCATGCTGTTTGGGCTCGGAGCGCTTGCTGAGGCGAATGCCTCCCCGGTGCAGGACGTTGTGGATGAGATGGGCGACCTCATAGAACATGCCGGTGACAAGGCGGGGAACTTGCTGACCAACCTGCCCGTTCTGACCACCAGGCTGCTGTTGTCGGCACTGGCCATCCTTCTGGGGGTCATACTCATACGCATTGGCAGGCGTATGATCAGTTCCATTATCCGCATGCGCAGCCAAAAGGGCGTACACACCGTCCAGCAGGTGAGCACGATCAAGTCGCTGACGATCAGCGTGTTCAATTATATCATGTATTTCATCATCGTGACCATCGTGCTGAGCATAATGGGCGTCAACGTCACGTCGATACTCGCGGTGGCCGGAGTCGGCGGCATCGCCATCAGCTTTGGCGCGCAGACGCTGGTGAAGGACATCATCTCTGGCATGTTCATATGGATGGAGGGCAGCATCACCGTGGGGGATGTGGTGACCATCAACGACCTCTCCGGCGTAGTGGAATCCATCGCTATCCGCACGACGGTGGTCCGGGATTACAACGGCAATATCTACGTCATTCCCAACGGCGACATCCGCACCATCACCAACATGAGCCGCGATTTCAAGCGCGCCATCGTGGACATACGCTGCCCCTACGAGGCGGACCAGGCCCATATCGTAAGCATCCTGGAGGAAGAGATGGAAAGGGCGGGGGAGGAAATCGACGGCCTGACCAGCGTCCCCGAGGTCATGAGCATACTCTCGTTTGAAACCGACGCCGTGGTGGTACGCATCGCGGTGCAGTGCCCGGTGGGCGAGCACTGGCGCATCGAGCGCGACCTGCGTACCCGCGTGAAGGCCAGGTTCGACAAGGAGGGCATCGTGATGCCCCATTATCAGAAGGTTGTCATAAAATAAACAAATGATGGGGTGGCTTCGGGCTACCCCAATTCATCCATCAGCCGCCGCATCAGCGCCACGGCCTCCGGACCGGCGGAGCTCTGGTATTCCACGCTACCGGGGGTATCGTCGGACCGGAGGCCGTTTTTGTTCAACAGATCCATCAGGCGCTTGGCGGTACCCTCCCGACCGTCGAAGATCTCGGATCGGGGAAACAGACGTCGGATCGGTTCGCACAGGAAGGGAAAGTGGGTGCAGCCCAGCACGATGGCGTCGATCTGCATCTCCATATAGGGCCCCAGCAGGGCTTCAAGCTGGAAGGTCGCCTCCGGAGCATGGGCCTTTCCGGATTCGACCAGCTCCACCAGCCCATGACCGACCACGGTGATCACGTCGTCGCCATAGAGGCGCATCAGCCGCTCAAACTTTTCCAGGCGCAGCGTGGCGTCGGTGGCCAGCACGATGACCTTGCCGCCGTGGCGGGCGAAATGGGCGGGCTTCAATGCGGGTTCCATGCCGACGATAGGCAGCTCGGGGTGTGCCGCCCGCACGATCTCGGCATAGGCCGAGGTGGCGGTGTTGCAGGCGATGACGATGGCCTTGACGTCCCGCGAGAGCAATACGTCGATCCCGGCGGCGCTCAATACCCGTATCTCCTCCAGAGGCCTCGGGCCGTAGGGCGCGTGAAGGTTGTCGCCGTAGAACAGGAAATGCTCGTTGGGCAGCAGCTTGACGGCCTCATGCAGCACGCTGACGCCGCCGACGCCGGAATCAAAAAAGCCTATCAGGTCGTTCATGGTCAATCTCCTGTGAACATCGTTGAATCCATTATAGTGTGTTTGCAGATCAAATGCAAGGGGTTTCCTCTTGACGATCGGTACAACCGCAAATTGTTAATTTTAAATTTTATGCGAAAAACTATTGACAAATCCCGTCGCTGGGATATAATAGTCAAAGAAAGTCAAATTGACTTTGAAACCAATAACAACCCTGAAGGGGGGTAGAAATATGAATATCGAAAAATTCACCCAGAAGTCTGTTGAAGCCATTCGGGAGGCCCAGAGCTGTGCCATTCGCAACCAGAACATGCAGATCGACCAACAGCACCTGCTGTATGCGCTGCTGAACCAGGAGGACGGTGCCGCCGCTCAGATCCTGAAGAAGGCGAAGATCGACGTAAAGCGCATGGCCACCGCCTGCGACCGAGAGATCCAGCGCATCCCCAGGGTGTCCGGTCCCGGAAGGGAGATGGACAAGGTCTACGTCTCCCAGTCCGTAGACGCGGCCCTGACCGAGGCGGAGCAGCAGGCCCAGTACATGAAGGACGAGTACGTCTCCGTGGAGCACATCCTGCTGGGCATCATCGAGCGCCCCAACGGCGCCATCCGCAACATTTTCAACGAATTCGGCCTGACCAAGGAGGCCTTTCTCGAGGCCATGCAGAAGGTGCGGGGCAACACCCGGGTGACCAGCGAAAACCCGGAGGATACCTATGACGCGCTTTTGAAGTACGGCATCGACCTGACCCAGAAGGCCCGGACCGAGAAGCTGGACGAGAAGCTGGACCCGGTCATCGGCCGCGACGACGAGATCCGCAACGTCATTCGCATACTGTCCCGCAAGACCCAGCACAACCCGGTGCTGATCGGCGAGCCCGGCGGGGGCAAGACGGCCATAGCCGAGGGCCTGGCCCAGCGCATCGTGCAAGAGGACGTGCCCGCCCGCCTGAAGG
>JAFWEL010000031.1 GCA_017512905.1 Clostridia bacterium | reverse complement strand
TTTTTTGTGGCAGGGAGCCTGTCGACCAGAGCAAAAAAGGCTTCCTTGCAGATTTGCCGCCCGGAAATCGCTTGCGATTTCAGGCAAATCTGTCAAAGGGGTGGTATTGGCGGGGGAAGCAGTTCCCCCGCCAAGCGGGCGTAAGCCCGCGACAAATCAGAATTTTCCGACAAAATGTAGGGGCGGCGTTGCGCAGCGAAGCAGGTCCTTTAGGACGCCGCCCGCCAGGTACAACAAAGCGCAACGTACAAGACGGGCGGCGCAACGCCGCCCCTGCAGCTGTTTTATGCAGCGATATTCATTTTGAGGCCGCCCCTTCGGCATTGACTCCGGCCTTCCTCAGCGGTCGAAGGACAGCACCTTTTTGATGCGTTTTACGTCCTTTTCGCTCAGGCCGGGGATGGCAGAAAGCCGGTCGTCGGGCATGGCCTTCAGCTGGTCCACGGTTTCGATGCCGGCCAGGGTCAGCGCCTTCATCGCGGCGGGGCTGAAGTCGTACATGTAGATGCTGTTCATGTCGTCGTCGTCCCAGTCCCATTCGTCGTCGCCCCGGGGGCTGTCATCCGGGCCGTCCTCGTCGTCCTCGTCCCAGTCGTTGAAATCCTCATAGCCGAGGCAGTCGAAGATGTCGGCGGGGGGACCGTCCTGGACCCATTCGCCGTCGGCGAAGCGGGACCAGACCTCGTCGTCCCTGCCCAGCTTGAAGATCTCCAGGGCCAGCTGGACGGCGGTGTCGTTCCCATTCTCATAGACGTTGCGGATGGTGCTGAGGACGCGAACGGTGGTTTTCTTTTCGTCGTCGGCGTCCCAGTCAAAGAAGGGGCCGTTCCAGAGGGCGTTCACGCCCTCGTCCATTTCCCCGGAGAGATAGCGGTTAAGGGATTCGCTCTCCAGGTAGAAATTATCCGGGTCAAAGCCGAAGGCGCTGAGCATTTCCGAGGCCTTCGAGGCGATGTCGGTCATGATCAGCAGCCGGGTCATCTTTTCCTGGACCGACTGGCCCACGCTGGCCATCAGGTCGTTCTGCGGCACGGACGTGAGGCCCTTCAACAGCGCGTCCAGCGAAACCTCGCTGAGCGGCTGGTTCTCCATGTGCTCCCGCCGGCGCTTGTTGAAATCAATGATGTTGTCTGACATGGTGCTCCTCCTTGACATGGTGGGTTTATTTATGACCTATGATAACCCAAGTGGCGGAAGATGTCCATAGCCTGACGCAAAATTGTCGAAATACGGCTGATAAAAATGTATAAACTGTAAATTTCTGTCTTTTCACCGGGCGTAAACTGTGCTATAATATCATAAGTAACTGTCTGATGTGATTGTGTGGGAGGGCAGAAGGGTGAATCGCCACTTCAATATCAGCGGCTATACCCCGGTAGGGGACCTGGCTGTGGTGTCGATCTGTGTGGTCATGATCGTATTGATCATCTTTTCCTATGTCCGGAAGACCCGCAGCTTCAGGATCTTCCTGGGGATCATCGGCCTGCTGATCCTGGCCGCCAATGTGGACGTGGCCTTTTATTCCATACTGTCCGCCGACAGGCCGGAGCTGCATTCTCTGGCCGGCGGGATGCACTGCGCGTTCCACGGCCTTCTGTACCTGGTGTTCCTGTGCTATGTGGCCTACATCCTCGAGGTGACGCGCCTGGACCGGCGGCGAAGGCGGATCTACATGGCGCTGTCGCTGGGGATATTCGCGGTGGGCATGGCGCTGGACGCGCTGGACGCCGTGAACGGCGTGAAGCTGCGCGTCGTCGGGGGCAGCCTGGAATTCCAGGGGCGCGACGTGTTCATGTACGGCTACCTGGCCTTCGTGGGCCTCATCGCGGTGCTGATGTTCCAGGTGCGCAACCGCCTGTACAAGCGGGTGATGCTGGGCTTTTACGGCACGATGGCCGTATCGTTCATCATCCTGGTGATGCAGGCGCGCTTTGGCCAGACCTCCTTTACGGTGTTGACGTTCCTGTACCCGGTGATCGCCATGTTCTACATCCTGCACTCCAGCCCCTATGACGCGCGGCTGGGCACCATCGACAGCCGCGCCCTGGAGGACATGGTGCGCCTGAATTACGAAAACAACATCGAATTCGTGTTCATGAGCCTGTACCTGCGGGATTTTGACGAAGAGGGCAAGCCCCTTCCCGAGGAGGTCCAGGCGGCGGTCCGGCGCTTTTCCGTCAGCTTTTTCAAGGGCGCGACTCTGTTCCAGCCGGGCAAGGGCCACATGATCCTGCTGTATACGAAGCGGCGCAACCCGGATTATGAAAAGCGCATCCAGCGGATCATGGAGGCCTTTGACCAGGAATACCAGCGCCTGGGCTATGAATACAAGATCGTCATCGGCGAATCCATCGGCGAGATCAGCCGCAAGAACGAATACGTCAGCTTTATCCACAACGTCCACCGGGGCATGGCGCCGAACACCGTCTACAGGGTCGGTGAAAAGGACGTGGAATGGTTCAACCGGCAGGAATACATCCTCAAGCAACTGGAGGACATCTACGTCAAGGGCGACCTGGACGACCCCCGGGTGCTGGTCTACTGCCAGCCCGTGTTCAATACGCGCAACGGTCGCTTTGACACCGCCGAGGCGCTGATGCGGCTGGAGCTGGAGCAGACGGGCATGGTCTATCCCGACCAGTTCATCCCCCTGGCCGAGCAGAACGGCTACATTCATATGCTGACCGAGATCATCCTGCACAAGACCTGCAAGGCGGTGAAGGCCCTGATCGGGGAGGGCTACATCCTCAGCCGCGTGTCGGTGAACGTGTCCGCCATCGAGCTGAAGGAGAACGCCTTCTGCGACGACATCATCCGCATCATCCACCGCAGCAGCCTCTCCGGCGAGAGCATCGCCATCGAGCTGACGGAATCCCGGAACGAGAGTGACTTCATGCTGATGCGGGACAAGATCGCCGAGCTGAAGGAGCTGGGCATCAAGTTCTACCTGGACGACTTCGGTACCGGCTATTCCAACATGGAGCGCATCATGGCGCTGCCCTTTGACATCATCAAGTTCGACCGCTCGCTGGTCACGGCCAGCGGCGACAGCGAGCGTTCGCGGCAGATCGTCGGCGCGCTGGCCAACATGTTCTCGGATATGAACTATTCCGTGCTCTACGAGGGCGTGGAAAAGGATTCCGACGAGGCCATGTGCCGGAACATGCGGGCCACCTATCTGCAGGGCTATAAGTATTCCAGGCCTGTGCCCATCGAAAAACTGAGGGAGTACCTGGACCGGGGCGACGCGGCCTGAGCGCGGCAGGGCAGGGGAAAGCCTACACAGGGGCGTCGTTGCGGATGCCCGCCGGAATGCACACCGATCAGGCGAATGTACCGGGCGGGCGCCGCAGCGCACGCCCCTGCCTTTGTATGTGGGAATCCCCGCGGTTTTGACAATTGGAAGTGAATATGATTTCAAGGCAAAATGTGTTTGCTATTTTTTATTTCATAGTAGACATCACCATTACGTTGTGATATGTTAATCGTAGTGAGATATCGGCAGGAGGATTTCGCCGACATTCGCCGGTCGTGTCCGGCGCTGTTTCGTGAAATACAATACAGGAGAGATTGCAGATGAAGGGTATCGTTCTCGCCGGCGGCGCCGGCACGCGGTTATATCCATTGACCATGGTGACCTCGAAGCAGCTGCTTCCGGTCTACGACAAGCCGATGATCTACTACCCCCTTTCCACGCTGATGCTGGCGGGGATACGGGACATACTGATTATTTCCACGCCGGAGGATACGCCCCGGTTTGAGCACCTGCTGGGCAACGGCAGCCAATTCGGGCTGAACCTGAGCTATGTGGTGCAGCCCTCGCCGGATGGGCTGGCCCAGGCCTTCCTGCTGGGGGAGGACTTTATCGGCGACGAGGCCTGCGCCATGGTGCTGGGCGACAATATTTTCTACGGCAACGGCTTTGGCAAAATCCTGCGGGAGGCGAAGGCGGACGCGGAGCAGAACGGCCGGGCGACGGTGTTCGGCTACTATGTCAACGACCCGGAGCGCTTCGGCATCGTGGAATTTGACGCCGACGGCAAGGTCATCTCCGTGGAGGAGAAGCCGGCCCAGCCCAAGAGCAACTACGCCATCACCGGGCTGTATTTCTATCCCAAGGGCGTTTCGGCCATGGCCCATGACGTGAAGCCCAGCGCCCGGGGCGAACTGGAGATCACCACGCTGAACAACATGTACCTGAAGCGGGACATACTGGACGTGCAGCTGCTGGGCCGGGGCTTCGCCTGGCTGGACACCGGCACGATGGACAGCCTTGTGGAGGCGGCGGACTTCGTGCGGATGATCGAGCAGCGCCAGAGCATCAAGATCTCCGCGCCGGAGGAGATCGCTTACAGGAACGGCTGGATCGATAAGGAAAAGCTGCTGGAATCGGCGGAGCGCTACGGCAAGAGTCCCTACGGTAAGCATCTGAAGGCGGTTGCGGAAGGGAAGGTGCGCTACTGATGAAGAAGATTGAAACCAAGCTGGAGGGCGTTTACATCATCGAGCCCCAGGTGTTCGGCGATCAGCGGGGCTATTTCATGGAGACCTGGTCCACGCGGAACTTTGAGGAGATGGGCCTGCATTACGACTTTGTGCAGGACAACCAGTCCTATTCCGCCCAGAAGGGCATCCTGAGGGGCATCCATTTCCAGAACGCCCCCTACGCCCAGGCGAAGCTGGTGCGGGTGACCCGGGGCGCGGTGCTGGACGTGGCGGTGGACCTGCGCAAGGGCAGCCCCACCTACAGGCAGTGGGTGGCAGTGGAGCTGAGCGCCGAGAACAAGCGGATGCTGATGATCCCCCGGGGCTTCGGCCACGGGTTCAGGACCCTGACCGACGACGTGGAGTTCTGCTACAAGGTGGACAACCTGTACAGCAGGGAATGCGACCGGGGCATCCGCTTCAACGACCCCACCATCGGCGTGGACTGGGGAGAGGTGAAGCAGGAGCTGCTCAGCCAGAAGGACACCACCTCGCCGCTGCTGGACGACAGCGACTGCAATTTCGTGTACGGCGAGATCTGATATAAAGGAGAACAAGCTATGACCATCATCGTCACCGGCGGCGCCGGGTTTATCGGCTCCAATTTCATTTTCCATATGCTGAAGGCGTATCCGGATTACCGGATCGTGTGCGTGGACAAGCTGACCTACGCGGGGAACCTCTCCACGCTGGCCCCCGTGATGGACAACCCCAACTTCCGGTTTGTGAAGCTGGACATCTGCGACCGGGAGGGCGTGTATAAGCTGTTCGAGGAGGAGCACCCCGACATCGTGGTGAACTTCGCGGCGGAGAGCCATGTGGACCGTTCCATCGAGGACCCGGGCATCTTCCTGCAGACCAACATCATCGGCACCTCCGTGCTGATGGACGCCTGCCGCAAGTACGGCATAAAGCGCTATCACCAGGTGTCCACCGACGAGGTGTACGGCGATCTGCCGCTGGACAGGCCCGACCTGTTCTTCACCGAGGAGACGCCGATCCACACCTCAAGCCCCTATTCCAGCTCCAAGGCGGGCGCGGACCTGTTGGTGCTGGCGTATCACCGCACCTTCGGGCTGCCGGTGACCATCTCCCGGTGCTCCAACAACTACGGGCCGTATCACTTCCCGGAGAAGCTGATCCCGCTGATGATCGCCAACGCGCTGAACGACAAGCCGCTGCCGGTTTACGGCGAAGGCTTAAACGTGCGGGACTGGCTGTACGTGGAGGACCACTGCCGGGCCATCGACCTGATCATCCACAAGGGGCGCGTGGGCGAGGTCTACAACGTGGGCGGCCACAACGAGATGCGCAACATCGACATCGTGAAGCTGATCTGCAAGGAGCTGGGCAAGCCCGAGAGCCTGATCGTTCACGTCACTGACCGCAAGGGCCACGACATGCGCTACGCCATTGACCCGACCAAGATTCACAACGAGCTGGGCTGGCTGCCGGAGACCAAGTTCGCCGACGGCATCAAGAAGACCATCCAGTGGTACCTGGACAACCGGGAATGGTGGGAGACCATCATCAGCGGGGAGTACCAGAATTATTACGAGAAGATGTACGGGAACCGGTGAGACCGGGAGCCCTTTGATGGACGTCGGCGCGTTTCCGGCACAGCCGTGGACGCGCCGACGTCCATTTATATGAATTAAACTGCAACCCTCTGCGGGCATCATTTTCGCCCTGCCGTTGCCTCGCTTCGGTCAACGATGCGCTGCATTGCCTCCCTCCGCTCCGCTTAGGCAGAACGAAAAATCTGCTCCGCATAGGTTCACTTTTAGATTGAGCTTAGTATAATAGAATAGCATTTGTATAATATGCGCAATTGCTGGATTAATTAAGACGCTGTCAGCAGCATCCAGCGCAACCAACGGTTTCAATTCCAACTGTTCGCCCACATTCATGGTGACATCAATGCTGGGTAGAGTGGAATTGTTCTTCGCCTTGCCTGCCTTTGTCTTAACGGCCTTGACCTTGGACCAGGCGGAGAAATAACGAAATCACGCATATTTTTGCCCAAAACGCACAAAAAAGAATCTGCAAGTCATCCAATAACTCACAGATTCCGCTGGTACCGGCGATCGGATTCGAACCAATGACACTCCGGGTATGAACCGGATTCTCTAGCCAACTGAGATACGCCGGCATATAGCCAATCACAGTTTCCCATGATTGGCGGTGGTTGCGGGGGAGGGATTTGAACCCTCGACCTCCGGGTTATGAGCCCGACGAGCTACCGGACTGCTCTACCCCGCGACAACGCGCTTTCTCAACGCAAGGGATATTATAGCATAGTGGGGCAGAACTGTCAAGCTCTTTTTTCGATTTCACAATTTTTTTCCTGTGGGGTTTACAAACGGCCGGAGATGTGCTATGATAAGGATGATAATTGAATAGCGGGAAATTCGCAGGTGCCTGCCTGCCGCCGGAGCGCGGCAGGGAGGAGAATAGGGAATGGGGTGAAAATCCCCGACAGGACCGCTGCTGTGATGCGGAGCGGCGCGCAATAGCCATTGGAGGATTCCGAGAAGGCCGCGCGGCGCGATGATGCTCAGTCAGAAGACCTGCCTGCGAAGCGCGTATCGATTCTTCGGCCTAAAGAGAGATATGTTCCTGACACTGCGCGGCTGTGGGGGTTCTCCCCATGGGCGGGCGGCGCTTGCGATGCAGTGTGTTCGCGGGATATATCGGCTTTGGCCAGTATATTCCGCTTTTTGTTTACGCTTTCAGGAAGACATACTGTTTTCCTGCTGATCGGCGCATTGGTCGCCGAACGCGCCGACGCCGGCTGGTACCCGGTGACGGCGTTGATGTGGTTCCCGGCCGCTGACGGGGAGTGCCGTCCCCGATGGCCGCAGGCCGCCGCGCCCTTCCCCCTTGGGCGCAGGCCCGGCTTCGGCGTCGCCGGGAACCGGGGTTTGACAGGCTTTTTTTATTTAAATCCACATAAAGCGATCGGGAGGAAAAAACATGGCAAAGTTCATCACCATCGGCGAGCGCATCTCCGTCACCGCACCGTCCATCCGCAAGGCCTTTGCGGAGCGCGACCCGGAGCCCATCATCACCCGCTGTGAGCAGCAGCTGAACGCCGGCGCGAATTACATCGACGTGAACATCGGGCCTGCCGAGGCCGACGGCGAAGAGGTCATGCAGTGGGCCGTGAAGCTGCTCCAGGAGCGCTTCGACAACGTGCCGCTGGCGCTGGATACCTCCAACATGAAGGCCATCGAGGCCGGCATCCAGGTTTATAACCGGTCCAAGGGCAAGCCCATCGTGAACTCGGCGGACGCGGGCGACCGCTTCAACCGCATCGAGCTGGCCGCGAACAACGACGCCATCGTCATCGCGCTGTGCTCCGCCAACGGCATCGCTTCCGACAACGACGAGCGCATGGCCCACTGCCAGCGGATGCTGGAGGAGGGCCTGATGCACGGCATGGAGGCCGAGGACCTGTGGTTCGACCCGCTGTTCCTGGTGGTCAAGGGCATGCAGGACAAGCAGATGGAGGTCCTGGAGGCCATCAAGATGTTCACCGAC
>JAFWEL010000183.1 GCA_017512905.1 Clostridia bacterium | reverse complement strand
CTTCATTTTCGTCGCGGGAACGTTCCCTTCGTTCTGGCTGCAACATTCCGTGCGCGGCTTTTCCTGTTCCCTGTTGACTGTTCCCTGTTCCCTTTGTACTACCCTCTGCTTTTCCACCAACAGCTCGATAAATCAGTATTTGATTCGTTCATTTGCATACGCCCGTGCCTTCCCGTCCGCCTCATACACATCCGCGATACTGCGGATGGGGGTCACGGGGATGGCGTCGAGGGCGGCGCGGATGATCTCGGGGATGCGGCCGAAGGGGATCTGTTCCCGCAGGAACGCGCCCACGGCGGCCTCGTTGGCGCCGTTGAGCACCACCGGCGCGCTGCCGCCGGCCTTCAGCGCCTCGACAGCCATCGCCAGGGCGGGGAAGCGGTCGGCGTCCGGCGCGGCGAAGTCCAGGTGGCCCAGGGTGGCGAAGTCCAGGGGACGGGCGTCGTAGGGGATGCGCTTGGGGTAGCCCATGGCGTAGCCGATGGGGCCGCGCATGTCCGGGTTGCCCAGCTGGGCCAGCACCGCGCCGTCCTCAAACTCCACCATGCTGTGCACAATGCTCTGGGGGTGTATCACCACGTCGATTTTATCGGCGGGCATGTTGAACAGGTGGTGGGCCTCGATGATCTCCAGGCCCTTGTTGACCCTGGACGCGCAGTCCACGGTGATCTTGCCGCCCATGTTCCAGGTGGGGTGGGCCAGCACGTCCTTCACCGTGGCGTTGTAGATGTCCTCCTTCTTCCAGCTGCGCAGCGCGCCGCCGGAGCAGGTCAGCAGCAGCCTTCTGACCGGGTTGCCCTGTCGCGCCTGGAGGCACTGGAATATGGCGGAATGCTCGCTGTCCACCGGCAGCATCGGTATGCCCTTTTCGGCGGCCTTTTTCATCACCAGGTCGCCGCCGGTGACCAGCGCCTCCTTGTTGGCCAGCAGCACCCGCTCACACACGTCCAGGGCCGTCCACACGGCGTCCAGACCCGCGATGCCCACGATGGCGCACAGGGCGTCCTGGGGCCGGGCGGCCAGCAGCGCCTTCACGGTGGAATCCGGACCGAAGACCCACTGGCAGAAGCGCACATCCTCCGGGATGGCCTCGGGTTCGTTCACCAGCGCGGCGACGTCGGGCTTAAATTCCCGCACCAGGTCAAACAGCTTGTCCGACGCGCCGTGGGCGGTCAGGCAGCCTGCGCGGAATTGGTCCGGGTGTCGGCGCACGATGTCCAGCGCCTGGGTGCCGATGGAGCCGGTGGCCCCCAGTATGGCTATTGTTCTCATATCCGTCCTCTGTTATAAACCGTAGATTTTGAAAAATACATAGCAGGCCACGCCGCAGAACAGTATGCCGTCCATGCGGTCCAGCATGCCCCCGTGGCCGGGGAAGATGTTTCCGAAGTCCTTGATGCCGCAGTGGCGCTTCACCAGCGAGGCCACCAGGTCGCCGATCTGGGAAAGCCCCCCGGCGACCAGGCCCAGCACCCCGAAGGCCCACAGCGGCGGCAGCGGGTGCGCGGCCAGGTCGGCGGCGATCTGCGGATGGTTCGCGGCGAGCAGCCCGGTGATCCAGGGCGCCAGCATGGCAAAGACCACGCTGGAGATCAGCCCCGCGATGGAGCCCTCCACGCTCTTTTTCGGGCTGATTTCCGGGGAAAGCCTGTGCTTGCCGAAGCGCAGCCCGATGAACAGGGCGAAGGTGTCGTTGACCGACGCGATGAAGAAGGCCAGCACCAGGGCCAGCGTGGAGGCCGTGCGGGTGTTCAGGTCCTGCAGCGTGATGATCAGCGAGAAGAACAGCCCGGGGTAGAGCATCGGGAACACCGTGCTCATCAGGCTGTCAAAGGCCACCTTGCCCTTGAATATGATGACTGTCATCGCCAGCAGCAGCCCGATGATCAGCGCGAACATGGCCGGACTGATGGAATCGAACAGGCTGCCGGTCAGGTTGGCGTAATAAGCCTGGGCCAGCACCGCCAGCACACAGTAGACGTAGCCGGACCAGCGCACGGGGTCGTAGTTGATCCGGCGGAAGGCGCGGTACATTTCGCTGGTGGACATCAGCATGCTGACCAGAAGTATGATCCGCAGCGGCCAGCCCTGGAACCAGATGCCCAGGGCCATGATGGCGATCAGCACCGCGGCGGTGATGATGCGTTTGATCAAGCGGCATCCTCCTATGCAGTGGTCGAGGGGGTCTGTCCCTTCACGCCGCCGAAGCGGCGGTCGCGTCCGGCGTAGATGGCCAAGCACTTCATGTAGTGTGTGCGGTCGAAGTCCGGCCAGAAGCAGTCGTCGAACACCATCTCCGCGTAGGCCAGCTGCCAGGGCAGGAAATTGGAGGTGCGCATCTCGCCGCTGGTGCGGATCAGTAGGTCCACGTCCGGCAGGCCGGCGGTGTACAGCTTCGCGGCGAAGGCGTCCTCGTCGATGTCGTCGGGCTCGATTTCCCCGTCCTTTGCGGCCCGGGCCAGCAGCCGCGCCGCCCGGGTCAGCTCGGCACGGCCGCCGTAGTTCAGCGCGATGTTCAGCCGAAGGCCGGTGTTGTCCCCGGTGCGTTCCATGGCGCTGAGCAGCGCCTGGCGCTGGGGCTCAGGCATGCCGTCCACGTCGCCCAGTATGGTGATCTTCACGTTCTTTTCGTCCAGCTCGTCGATCTCAGAGCTGAAGTACTTCAACAGCAGCCCCATCAGCGCGGCGACCTCCTCCTTCGAGCGGGACCAGTTCTCCGTGGAGAAGGCGTAGAGGCTCAGCGCCCCGATGCCCCAGTCGTCGCTGGCGCGGATGATGTCCCGCAGGGCTTCGGTGCCGGCGGCGTGTCCGGCGGAGCGGGGCAGGCCTCGGCTGGTGGCCCAGCGCCCGTTGCCGTCCATGATGATGGCCACGTGCCGGGGCAGCGCTTCCGGCGGCGGCAGCACCGGCGCGGGTTGGCTGTCGGTCACCGGGGTGACGGTGATGTACTCGGGCTTCGGGCGAAGGGCGTCGCCCAACAGGCGGGTGAGCTTGTCGAAGAGCATGGGAACCTCCTGCTGGCAGATGATGAGGTTGAGGGAACAGGGAACAGGGAACAGGGAACAGGAATAGCCGGGCGCGTGAACGAGGATTGAAGCGCGCGTCCAAATCCAATATGCAATACTGGAAAGGAGGGGTACGCATCAAATCCGGTTTCACGGTGCGCGTCGATGGGGGATTGTGTTGCCGCGAAGATGCTGTGCCCGCGCGCTTTCCCCCTGTTCCCTGTTGCCTGTTCCCTGTTCCCTTCGCGCTGCGCGAAGCGCAACGCGATCTTATACCGACATGATCTCCTTTTCCTTGTCCGCGCCGACCTTCTCCAGCTCCTCGATGTGGCTGTCGGTGACCTTCTGCAGGTCCTTCTCGGCCACCTTCTGGTCGTCCTCGGTGATGGCGGAATCCTTCTTCAGCTTCTTGATGGTCTCCATCGCGTCGCGGCGGATGTTGCGGATGGCCACCTTGCCCTCCTCGACCATCTTCTTCACCTGCTTGCACAGCTCCTTGCGGCGCTCGCCGGTCAGCTCCGGCACCAGCAGGCGGATGACCTTGCCGTCGTTGGAGGGGTTGATGCCGATGTCGGACTTCTGGATGGCCTTTTCGATGGGCCCGATCATCTTCGGCTCCCAGGGTGCGATGACCAGCAGCCTGGGCTCCGGCGAGGAGATGTTGCCCACCTGGTTCAGGGCGGTGGGGGTGCCGTAGTAATCCACGGTGATCTTGTCCAGGATCTTCGGGTTGGCCCGGCCCGCGCGCAGCGTCGCCAGATCGTTCTGAATGTTGGCGATGGTCTTGTCCATCCGGTCGCCGGCGTTTTTGATGGTCTCCTTGTACATAATCTCTACCTCCGCAATCCTAAAGCGCATTCCACGCCATTATTTCAATAGATATATTGTAGCGTAAACGCCGGGAAATGGCAAGTACAAATTTTCAGGGACCGCCATGGCGGTCCCTGGGGGAGGGGAGGCAAATTCTGATTTGTCGGGGAGACGAGGGAACAGGGAACAGGGAACAGGGAACAGGAATGGCGGCTGCCGCGAACATATCGATAACGTACGAGTTGTAGCAGCCCTAAAGGACTAACTTCGTGTCGCCCTAAAGGACTAACTTCGTGTCGCGGCAACCTGCCGCCACCGTTCCCAGCCGATAAGAATGCCGTGGCGGCAGATTGCCGCCGCTACAGGGCTTTCAGGGATTCTATACTTCAT
>JAFWEL010000182.1 GCA_017512905.1 Clostridia bacterium | reverse complement strand
TTCCCAGTCGGGCGGGCAAGCGCGCCCTTTGTGGGAATCCACATGCACCGGCAAAGCCGGTACATGTGATTGAAATGATGCCTGTTCGCAATACTTTGGCAATATTATTAGCGTTTATGTAATTCATGCGTTTGCCCTGGGATGATGCCGGCTTTGCCCGTTTCACCGCTCCGCGCTTGACAGCCGGCGGTCCAGCGTCTACAATAGACAAAGACCGTTATGCGTTACAATGAGGGGGAATGACCGATGAAGCCGCAGCCGCAGCTGGCGACGATGATCAAGGGACAGGTTTTTGACGGCTATTTGATGGTGCGCGCGTCCGCCCAGAGGACCAGCTCCAACGGGGGCAAGTACCTGGATATGACGCTCTGCGACATCTCCGGCGAGGTGAACGCCAAGATGTGGGACGGCGCCACGCCGCCGCCGCCCGCCGTGCACGTGATCCGCCTGCGGGGCATGATGCTGGAATACAACGGCCGCCCCCAGCTGAGGGTGGACAAGCTGCGCCTGGCCAACGAGGGGGACGACTACGACATGGCCGCCCTCACGCCCTGCGCGCCGCTGCCGCCGGAGGAGATGCTGGGCTACATCCGCCAGCGGGTGAACGCTTTCGCCGACGAGGAGCTGAAGGCCCTGGTGCTCCGGCGGCTGGAGGATTGCGGCGAGGCGCTGAACTACTATCCGGCGGCGTCGAAGCTGCACCACGCCGAGCGCTCCGGCCTGCTGCACCACACCAGCACCATGCTCCGGGCCGCCGGAGCCATCTGTGAAATCTATCCCACCCTGGACGGGGAGCTGCTGGCGGCGGGGGTCATACTGCACGACCTGTGCAAGATCACCGAGATCAAGGCCGACGCCATCGGCCTGGCTTCGGACTACACCGCCGAGGGCATGCTCATCGGCCACCTGGTGCTGGGCGTGTCGGAGCTGGCCCGGGTTGGACGGGAGCTGAACGTCCGGCCCGAGCTGCTGATGATGCTGGAGCACATGATCCTTTCCCACCACGACCTGCCCGAATACGGCAGCCCCAAGCCGCCCATGTTCCCGGAGGCCGAGGTGCTGCACGTGCTGGACCTGCTGGACGCCCGCATCTTCGAGATGAACCGGGAGCTGCAAAACGCCCAGCCCGGCGGCTTTACCGAGCGCATCTGGTCGCTGGAGCGCAAGCTGTACCGCCGCAAGGAGCCGCCGAGGGGCAAGCGGGAGGAATAAAGCATGAAGATACACGGCCTTCAAAAGATGACCCTGCTGGACTTTCCGGGGAGGGTGGCCTGCACGGTGTTCCTGGGCGGGTGCGACTTCCGCTGCCCCTACTGCCACAATTACGAGCTGGCCGACGGCAGCGCGAAGCCCGTCATGGACGAGGACGAGCTGATTGCCTTCCTCCAAAAGCGCCGGGGCCTGCTGGAGGGCGTGGCCATCACCGGGGGCGAGCCTTGCCTGAACCCCGGCCTGCCGGCGCTGATGGGAAAAATGAAGGCGCTGGGCTACGCCGTGAAGCTGGACACCAACGGCGCCCACCCGGACCGCCTGGAGGCGATCCTGGGGGAGGGCCTGGCCGACTACGTGGCCATGGACATCAAGAACAGCCCGGATAAGTACGCCCGGACCGCCGGCCTCGATTCGCTGGACCTGGCCCCCATCCGCCGCAGCGTCGAACTGCTGATGGCCGGGAATACCGATTACGAGTTTCGCACCACCGTGGTGGACGAGCTGCACGAGGCGGCCGACTTCGAGGCCATCGGCGCGTGGATCGCCGGGGCGCGGCGCTGGTTCATGCAGCCCTTCACCGACCGGGATACCGTGCCCTACGAGGGCCTCCACGCGCCGTCGAAGGCGAAAATGCTGGCGTGGCTTGAGATCATGGGGCGCTATGTGCCCGAAAGCCGGCTGCGGGGCGCGGACTGAAAGCGGGGCCATATGTCCGCAACGGTGGCGGCAGATTGCCGCCGCCACATCGTGCGCGGGTTGGTGTGCTGCCATATGCAGGAAAATGACATATTGTTGTCGCAATTTGCTGCATGTCACACTTTTGTAATGAAATGGGCGCAAGCCGGGCGGCGCAAACATCAGCCCTACGCGGGAACCGATAAAATGGACCGGAGTCTGAAAACACAATATATGACGTTTTTGATAAATGCGGAACACAATATATTGTGACGAATGCGCTTGACAACCCCCTTGGATTGTGGTAGGGTAGGATTGTTCCGTGCGGGCGGGACCCGGGCGGAGCGCCTACGCGACAAACAAACGAGAGGGGATTTTTTATATGTATGAAGTAGTCAAGCGGGACGGCAAGGTGGTCGATTTTTCGATATCGAAGATCACCGGGGCGATCACGAAGGCGTTTGACGCGACAGGGCGGCAGTACCATCCCAGCGTGATCGAGCTGCTGGCGCTGCACGTGACGTCGGATTTTGAGGACAAGATCCACGACGGGCAGATCACCGTGGAGGACATCCAGGACAGCGTCGAGAAGGTGCTGTCGGAGTCGGGCTACGCGGACGTGGCGAAGGCGTACATACTGTACCGCAAGCAGCGGGAGAAGGTGCGCAACATCAACTCGGCGCTGCTGAACTACAAGGACCTGGTGGACAACTATCTGCAGATCAACTCCTGGCGGGTGAAGGAGAACGCCACGGTGAGCTATTCC
>JAFWEL010000159.1 GCA_017512905.1 Clostridia bacterium | reverse complement strand
CCAGTTGTTGTTGACCGCGGTTCTCAGCAGCACGGCGTTGTCCATGCTCGCCTCATATTTCGCGGTGCGCACCTCCAGCATCCTTCGGTTGGAGCCGCTGGAATCCTCCCACGCGGCGAAGGAGCTCGCGCCGGCATAGCTACCCTCGAACACGGTCTGGTTTGTCGTGGAATTATAAGTCGGCTTTAGGTATACCGACGGGTAGAGGCTGGACTGGATGGTCAGGTTTCCACTCATCGTGTCACCTGTCTTTTTTACCGCCCCGAGGGCCGCGCAGGCGTTGGCGGCCGTAGACGCGCCGGTTCCGCCCTGGGACACCTCCAGCGGGGTGGACAGCTTGAGCGGCCATCCGAAGCTTACCGTCTGGTCGTTGCCTGCGGCCATGCCGAAGCCCACTGCCTTGCCGCCCTTCTTGATGTGCATAATGTAGGCGGCGCTGTTGATCTCACCGGTATACGTCGTCACGCTGCCCAGGGTGTCGGTCAGGGTGATGACCGCCTGATAGCTGGCGTCTGAGACGAGGCTGCCACTGCCGAGGGTATAGCCTGTTCCGCTGACCAGCGATCTGGTTGCGATGTTGCCGCCTCCAACCTGCTTCAGCGTCAGCGACGCGGAGACGCTGTTGTTGCCGTTGAGGGTATAACAGCTGAAGGACGATTTCACATACGCATAGGTGCCGCCCGCGTCGTCCCGCGTCCCCGAGCTGTTGCAGCGGTAGGCGACGTTCTCCGTGAAGTACGGCCCGGAATAGTAATAGATGTACAGCGTTGTACTCTTGGTAGCTGTTCGGCCGCGGGAATCCGTCACCTTTGCCGTGACGGTGATCGTGCCGGTCTTGTACAGTATACCCGTCGTCAGGGAGGAGGCGCTGGCGCTGCCGATGCTGGGGCTGGTCTCGATGCTGTACGACTTGATCGTCGAACCGTAGGAGCCCGCCGCACCGTTGATCGTGATCCGCGCCTGGGATTTGCCATAGACGTACAATCCCCAGCTGTTGAGCGTGGAATTGCTGTTGATCGGGGCCGTGCCTACGGTGGATATGGAGGGGACGACGCTTGCGGGGACGGTGATCGTGAAGGCGTAGGAATAGGTCCCCAGGGAATTGCCGCTGGCGTCAATGGTCTCCAGTGAGACATAAGCCGTGCCGCTGGTTGACGAAGGGATTGTGTTGAGCCAGCTGAGCGGTATGGTGTACGAGGCGCTCGTTGCGCCCGCCGCCAGGTTCTGCACCTGCGAATATGAGCCGAAGCTCCAGGTCACCTTGTGGGTGTACGCGGAGTTATAGGCGGTGATGTTCAGCGTAGCCGCGGTCCCCGCCACCACGCCGGTGGACGCCTACTCTCCGTCGCTTTGAAGGAACTCATAGGTGATGTTCAGCGCGGCGGACGTGATCGACAGATAGTCGTAGCAATAGCCGCCGCTGTGCGTGCCGCGGGTGGAGGGCACATAGATGATCAGCACCCGGTTCCCGGCCTCGAAATGATCGCGCATACCGGCGAAGATGGCGGCGTTGGTGGTGTCGTTGAAGGTCAGCGTCACGGTGCGGTCATAGGCGTTGGAAACGGAGAGCGCGCCGATTGAGGCGCCACGCATGGACCCAATGCTGCCGGAAATGGTGTTGGACGCGCCTTTGTAGAACGTCAGGTACTTCGCGCTGGACGCTCCGGCAGGGCCAAAGGTCACGCGCAGCTGGATCTGCGTGATGCCGATATTCCCTGTCGGCAGGTCGGCCAAGCCGTTGAACTTGATCGCGCCTTCATAGCGCGTGCTGCTGTAGACACCCTGACGCGCCTTGCCGCTGGACCAGGAGCTGCCGGAGGCGTATTTCTACTCCGTCGCGGTCGTTGTAAAGCTGGGCATGGCATTCCTCCTTTATAAACGAGCGCCACACATATGGTGGCGCTCAAGCATGAACAATGGCTACATTTGTTACAATCCTACAATCACTGCTTGCCCGTCAGACATCTCCAATTGCGCTTTATTGGCAGTTAGAAGGGTGACTCTGGTGTAGACACAGGGGGCAAGTATATTTCCGTTGTGATCGATAATGCCGCAACGCCAGTGGGAACCGAACCAAGCTCGGCCGTCGTAGCCCGAGAGCACGTCCTCCTGATCGTTCGGCCAGGCTTCAAGCTCATTCTCTTCCCAGGTGCTGACCAGGAATAACCCTCCCGTGTGATCCCACGATAGCGGTTCGATGTACTGCCAGTTATCGCTGATGCGGTTGCCCCGATTGTCTGCCAGCCAGAATTCCATGTGTTCTGCTTCGCCCTCATAAGTCGGATCGCCAAAAACCAGTCTCTCGGGCTTGGCGGTCTCCAGCACGTAGCATGGATTTATACCCCTGAACACACCATAAGTTGGTGAATCCGGATCGCTCTCATTGACGGCCAGATCTGCCATTAACGCACCGGTGTCCATATCGCGAATCTGCCAGCTGACGTCATCGCTGCTGCTGACCTGTACGATAAATACCGCACGGTTGCAACCATAGTAGGTTATATGTCCGCCGACTGGAGCGACGATATTCGCCAGCTCCACGGCTGTGAAGCCTTCCATGCGCACGACACGCAGCGACTGTGGCTGACGGCTGCTGTCTATAAAAAACGTGTCATCCATGCGGTAGATATACTGTCCGTACTCATCACCGATGGTCGGGATCACAAAATTCCCCGCCCGATCCACGACGCCATAACCCGCGGTGCCTTTTTTGACGATGGCATAGTCCGTGCCCTGATAAGCCGCCTCGGTGAGCCAGGGCTCCCGTGACAACGCCAGCGTCGCGCCGTTTCGAATTGCGGCGATCTCCGGAGCGGAGAAGACGCCCACATACACGGCGTCGGAACCATCCATGTAACCTGTGAGACTTACACCGATATCTTCACCGTCCAGCGCAAGGTCCACATCTACCAGCAGATCAGCGTCAGCATTGTGTTCGCGGAGGACGAAGACACTTGTGTTCAGCTCTTCGAACAAGCTCAACGTGAGGCCGTTGTACTCCTGGGAAAACACGGCGTCCGAGCCCATCTTTTCAAACTGAAGCTGATATTCGTCGTCGCCCCACTCATCGCCTTCGCCCAAGGTCAGCGTGCCGTCCTTGTAGGAGGATTCGCCGCCGAAGAAGCGCAGGTACATGCGGAGCTTCCCTTTCTCTGCCATAGACTTTCGAGCGACCTCATTCGGGCGCAATACCGTGTACCATGTGCCGCCGATGTGCCGCTGGCACATCTCCAGCTCGTCGTTCTGTGGGTAAATGCTTGGGTAATAGGTCGGGGCACTGGCGGTTCCGCCGGTCTGTATAGCTTTAAGGAAGGAAACATAGGCGTCGCCATGCAGGCGTTCTGCCAATGGGGCGTACATCTCTTCGCCAGTATAGATGCCCGGAAAGAAAGCGGCAAACACACTGCCGATATCCGGGCGAGTGTTCATCCATTCATCCGTCATCTTGAGCACATAGGTGCCGCCACGGGCAACCGCCCGCACGCCCTTGGAATCGGATGCTTCCTGCACGCACACCGGACAGGGCAACAGGTCTTTTGCCTGAGCCTCCTCCAGCGATATGGCTTCGTTTGCTCCGCCAGCGTAGGTGCAAAGTGGGGTAGCGTGATAGCATGTTTCCATCAGGTCGTGAGCATTATGATAATAGGTGTTCCTGTTTGCCTGATCACCATAATAGTCTTCATACCAATCGTTTTGCTCGACGGTTTTTTCATAATGAAAGAGTATACCATCCGGGTCAATGCCCATTGCTTTGATGGCATTTCGAATCATTTGATGATTGTCAGAGCTGTCATCCGAAACACCCATTTCCACTGCACCTGGAATCTCCGCGACAGACTGAATGCCGTATTGTCCGACCATGTCGTGGAGCTGGCTAAGTTCTGTGTCGCTGTATATCGTCCATGATGCTATGGCGACTGGTACTCCGATCAACAGTAGACATAGAGCTATCCAAACAGCTTTTCTATATACGCTCATATGCAATGCCTCTCATTTCTTTATTTTGAAATCAAAACCTAGTACTTAGACACATCTGTGATAAGTGTTGTTCCTGCCAAAGTCAGAGACATCAGAGACTGTTGTGTAATAGTTTAATCGTATGGCGACGACAAAAAAGCTGGACAAACCGTGATTTGTTGATATAAGTATTATACAGCAATAGGACAAATCCATCAAGAAGTATCATGCCCGCCACTTGAATCCCACGCCGGTGGGAGTGGTCACGATGTCGAGAAACCCGTTGGCCGAGGTGCCGATGGAGATCTGGTTCACGGCTTCCAGCCTCGTCACATACAGCTTGTTGTCCGAGAAATAAGCCAGCTCCGTGCCGCCCATGACGAAGGCCAGGCGGGTATTGGTCAGTCTCATCTTCACGGCGGAATCCGAGGTCGCCATGTCCAGGTACGGCGTGCCGCCGTCATCGCCAAAGGTGAAGCTGGAGAACAGCTGATCCAACCCGTCCTCCGTCTTCTGGAGCCGGTTGAAGGTCAGCGTCATGTCGCTGTCCGTCTGGGCCAGGTCGCTGCGGATCAGCTCAATCTGTGCGACGGCATCCAGAAAGTCGGAAGCGCTGGCAAACTGCTCGGACAGACCGAGAGAGTTGATCAGGGCGATGATCCTGTCCTCCATTTCGGCGTCCAAATCCTCAATGGAGTCCTCCAGCTCCGTCATCGAAGCCCTGGTATCGTCCGGGGAAGCCGACCAGGAAGTGGCCATCGTGCCTTCCTCCAGCTTCACCTTGTTGAACAGCACCGTCACGCCGGTGGTGCTGCCGCTGATGCCCGCATAT
>JAFWEL010000030.1 GCA_017512905.1 Clostridia bacterium | reverse complement strand
TCATTGCTTACGCGCAGGACAAGCCTGTCGGAGTTATCTCTTATAAAGCTGAAGGACCGGGAAAGTATTATATTGGCTGTTTGGCAGTAGTAAAAGAAGAACAGGGATGTGGAATAGGAACGTCTTTGTTGAATCATTTTATGAGTGAACACCCGGACTGGAATATTCTAACGTTGGTAACGCCAAAAGATAATGAACGCACTATCAAATTTTATACAGAGCGCTTTGGCTTCAAAATCGTTGGAGAAGAGGATGACGCGGCAGTCACAATGTTTTGGTTAAGACTCAGTAGGAAAGAATAATTCGTGCAAATAATCAGCAGGATAACCGGCAGAAGGGAAAACAAATCAGATCCCAGACTGAACAAGTATTTCTACATGAAGTACATGTATTAATCAGTCAAACGGTATTTATGAGGACAATTATGAAAACTGTGTTATGCGAGAATACAGAATGGTTGCTGTCAGAAGAAGCATTCTCAATCTATGCTTCTTGCATGTATCATCCAACATACGAGGAATACAAAGCGCAGATGGAAGACTATCTACACGACTCATCGGTGAAAGTATTTGTATGTGAGAATCGCGGTAAGAGAATAGGCATAATGGTTCTGAAGAGTTCAGGAGTTGCTGCAGAGATTATCGGAATCGCAGTATCTGACAATGCTCGCCATAAAGGAATTGGAAAAGAACTGATCCAAAGCGTGATAAAGTCAGAGGAAATAGAAAGAATCAAAGCACAGACGGATGATGGTTCGATTGGTTTCTATCGCAAATGCGGATTTTCTGAAGAGAAAACTGTGGTTGAGTATTCTGACGGGTCAGCTGTTCGATATAACTGCGTTCTGTATAAATAGAAAAAATTCTGTTTCCCGATTCGTCAGACTGCAGGGAGGAACCATGGTTTATTACAATGATAACGAATTGATAATTCGTAATATGGAAGAAGCAGATGCACGGATCTTAACGGATGAAGAGATTGCGCAGGGTTGGCATGCGGATATCTTCAAATATCTGACAAGACTCCAGGATCAGTCTGCAGGGGAATGTTTTTCACTGACAGCCATATATCAGGGACAGCCTGCAGGGTATGTGAGTATATACATAACAGGGCTCAGCGGTGCGTTCAGCGGAAAAGGGCTTCCGGAGATCGTTGATTTCGCCGTATTGGAAAAATACAGGAGGAAGGGTATCGGCCGGAAACTGATGGATGTTGCTGAACAGATTGCTGGACAATATGCCGACACGGTATGGCTTGGCGTCGGACTTCACAGCGGGTATGGAAGTGCCCAGCGAATGTATGTCAAACGAGGCTATATCCCGGATGGAACGGGTGTCTGGTATCGGAATAAACCTTGTGCGCAATACGAAACGGAAATTGCAAATGATGATAATCTCGTGCTTTTCCTGTCTAAGAAATTAGAACGGCAGGATGGAAACTAATCTTACATATTCCCGTCTGCTTGGAACTCGTCAAATCGGAGTTTATGGAGGCCTTTGGCATGGGAAAAGATTTATCTAAAATGACATTGGAAGAGTTATGGGCATTGTTTCCCATCTTTCTTGTGCCGCACGATGATCGGTGGAAAGATAGCTTCAATGAGATCAGGCAAACGCTGACCGGTCTTTTAGCTGCTCAGCCTGTTGTGCGGATCAGTCATATCGGAAGCACCGCCATTCAGGGAATATGGGCTAAAAATATTGTTGATGTGATGATTGAGATTCCTCAAAGCGCAGACATGAAAGATATAGCACAACTATTGGAACAGAGCGGTTTTACCGTCATGTACGCCGAGGCAAACCGGATTTCACTTAATAAGGGATATACTGAAAACGGATTTGCGGATAAAGTATATCATATCCATCTGCGGTACGCCGGGGACAATGATGAACTGTACTTCCGTGATTATTTGAACGAGCATCCTGCCGTGGCAAAAGAATATGAAACCTTGAAGCTCCGGCTTTGGAAACAATATGAGCATGACCGGGATGCATATACAGATGCGAAGACGGATTTCATCTCCAAATGGACGGCAGAAGCACGAAAGGAATATGGAGACCGATACTGACATATTTAATCTTGACGAGGAAAAAATGATCATACTGATTACGGGTGCATCTCACACTGGAAAAACGCTTCTGGCACAAAAGATGCTCGAAAAATACAAATATCCGTATCTGTCGATCGATCACCTGAAAATGGGTCTGATCCGCAGCGGTAATACAGAATTGACGCCGGAGGATGATGAGGCTCTGACTGGGTATCTGTGGCCAATCATACGAGAGATCGTGAAGACGGCGATCGAAAATAAACAGAACCTCATTATAGAAGGCTGCTATATTCCATTTGATTGGAGACGGGATTTTGAAGAGCGATATTTATCGTCTATTCGCTTCATTTGCGTTCCCGCGGCATTTTTCCAACCACCCCCACTTTGCAGGGAATCCCTCTCGGCACCCCGGGTTCTTTTCCGCGGCGATTCATGCCGGTTATTCAATACATCACCCCGTCCGGTAACACTCGCTTTTCCGGACAGGGCATTTATCTTTTATTGTTTTTTCAGCGTAAACGTGAATTCAGACCCCATGCCCACCTCGCTCTTGACGGTGATGTCGCCGCCCATCAGTTGGGTCAGGAGTCTGGCGATGGACAGGCCGAGGCCGGTGCCTTCGGTGCCCATGCGGGATTTATCCACCTTATAGAAGCGCTCGAAGATCATCGGCAGGTCCTTGGGTTCGATGCCGCAACCGGTGTCCCTGACGCCGACACTGACCTCCCCCTCGCCATCCGAGGCGAACACCGTCACGCTGCCGCCCCGGGGGGTAAAGCTGAGGGCATTGTCGATCAGTATGACCAGCACCTGGGCGATGCGGTCCTCGTTGCCCATGCAGGCCAGCTTCGTGCCGTCTGTCTCCATGCTCAGGGCCACCCCCGCTTCATCGGCGATGGACTTCATGCTGTGCACGGCGGCGTCGATGATGCCCGGCAGCTCCAGCGGCTCCAGCTCCAGCGTAACCCGTCCGTCCTGAAGGCGGGACAGGTCCAGCATCTCCCCCACCAGCTTCTCCAGGCGGATGGTCTCCTTCCAGATGATGCGGTAGCACTCCAGGCGCTCCTCCTCGGTATCGTAGCAGCCGTCGATCAGCGGCTCCACCATGCCCCGGATGCCCGTCAGCGGCGTTCGAAGCTCGTGGGAGACGTTGGCCACGTAATCCCGGCGCAGCTGCTCCACCCGCTGGGCCTCCGACACGTCCCGCATCAGGCAGACCACGCCGGCGATGTCCCCAACGTCGTCACGGCGGGCGGTGACGGTCGCCTGGATGACCCGGTGGGAGGGATTCTCCCATTCCATGGTCTCCGCCTCGCCGCTACCCATGCAGCGCCTGAACATCGCGATCAGGGGTTCAAACCTCCCTTCACCTTCCAACATTCGATTGGCGCTGTCCAGCTCCGTCAGCTCGAGGAACGCGCTGTTCACATGGCTGATGGTCCACTGGTTGCTGACGGAAACCAGACCCTCGCTCATGCCTGAGATGATCATATTCAAGCGGTCGCGCTCCTGACGCAGATTGCCGATGACCTCCATCAGCCTGCCGGACATATTGTTCAGCGCGTTGCCCAGCTCCCCGATTTCGTCGGAGGGCAGCCTGGTGATGTGTTCGGCATAGACGCCGGCCTCCATGCGCCTGGCTGCCAGGGTGATGCGCTTGATAGGGCCGACCAACCTGTGCGAAAGCTCCGTCGCCAGAACCACCGACAGCAACAGGGATATGCTCACCACGAACACCAGCAGATAGCCCACCATCTTGGAAAGCCTGTGCAGCTCCTCCACCGGCTGGGCCAGTATTACGCCGCTGCGCACCTCGCCGCTTTCATCCAATATCGGCGCGCCGGCGAATATGATCTGGTCATGGACAAATTCAAAGTGACGCATGGCGCAGACCTTCTCCCCCGCCAGCACCCGTTCCACAAATTCCCGGTCGATGGCGTCCTGCACATCCACCCACTCGAATTCATCCGGGTCATTCCCGTCGGACCCGGCCGTTTCCTCATCCTTGGGCGGCTTCACCTTGTCGCCCTTCGGCTCGAGGGCCGGTTCCGGTTCGGTGCGATACCAGCTCATGCGAATCGCCTCGGTATCGGCGTCCAGGAAGAAGACCCGGGCGTCGGTGAGGTAGGCGTAGGTGCGCACGACGTGCCAGCTGGGCACATATTCCCCCTCCGGCATCTGGCGGCTGCTCTCGGCGATGCGCTCGGCCTTTTCCAGCAGGTCCCCCATCCGTGTCTGCTTCATGTACTGATAGGTGAGGGCATAGCTGAGCACGCTGGCCAACAGCAGGATGGCCACGCCCAACAGCAGGTGGCTGAACAGCATCTTCGTGCCGATGCTGAGGCTGCGCTCGTTACGTCTTCCGGCCATGGGTCAGCTCAGCTTTCCTTCCGATACTTCAAAGCGATATCCGACGCCCCACACGGTTCTGATATCCCAGGCGTTATCGTCGTTGCACAGTTTCGCCCGGATGCGCTTGATGTGGCTGTCCACCGCCCGGGTATCTCCCAGGAAGTCATAGCCCCATATGCTCTGCAGCAGATGCTCGCGGCTGAAGACCATGCCCGGGTTGCTGGCCAGCGTCCAGAGGATCTCCGTCTCCTTGGGGGTGCAGGGCACCAGCTGGCCGTTCAGCTTCACGGTGAAGGCGTTCATGTCGATGTCGAGGTTGCCCACCACCAGATGGGCCGACCTGTCCTCAGGGTTCATCTCGTGCATGCGGCGCAGTACGGCCTTGACCCGCGCCAACACCTCCCGGGGGCTGAAGGGCTTGGTGATGTAATCGTCTGCGCCCATCTCCAGGCCCAGCAGTTTGTCAAACTCCTCGCCCTTGGCCGTGAGCATGATGATGGGCACGCTGGAATCCTTTCGGATCTCCCGGCAGAGCATCAGGCCGTCCATGCCGGGCATCATGATGTCCAGGATCACGATGTCCGGGCGCGTCCGCCGGACCTGCTTCAGCGCCTCATTGCCGTCGTAAGTGGATATCATCTGATACCCCTCCCGGCGGAAGTAGGCGTTCAACGCCTGATGGACATTTGTATCGTCATCAGCAACCAATATCTTATAGCCGCTGTAAATCTCTTCCATAATGCAAACCTCCTTCGGGTCCATTATGAATAGTATCAAATTTTTATGGCGAAACTGTGTCCAATGCCGCGTTTGGAAAAAAATAACGGGTTATATCCCCCGGAGCATGTGCATATCATTATTCTGTCAGTGAAACAACCGCTTTCCTTATAGCACCGGCCGCCGGATCTGGCAACCGTTTTCGCCGGCGACAAAAATTGCCGCGCAAGCCCTGAGCGCCGGTGGCCCATAATAGGCATGCCGGAACGCGAAAAAACGGAGGCGACGCGAATGCGCAAGCTGCGTTCCCTGACGGGGATGAGCGTGGTCTGCGGCAGCCAGAGGATCGGACGGCTGCTGCGGGCCGAGCTGACCGCGGACCTGCGGCAGCTGTCGGGCATATGGGTTGGCGCGGGGTTGCTGGGCACGCGGTTCATCCCGGCCGAGCGCCTCGAAATGCTGGGGCGGGTGGCCGTGATGGCCGAGGACCGCGGCAGGCGCAGGCCCATGCGCTCCGGACCGCTGCTGAAGCGGGCGGTATCCACCGACGGGCGCAGGCTGGGCGCCATCACCGGGGCCGAGATCGACGAGCTGAGCTTCGGGGTCATCGCCCTGGAGCTCTCCGCCGGCCTGTGGGACGACCTGGTGCGCCACCGGCAGCGCGTCACGCGCTATACCGTGAATCCGGACAACGGCGAGGTCATCATTGAGCCCGCCGAAACAACAAGGGAGGAGGGAGCGCATGAAGGGTGGATTGATGAAGGGCCTGCTGACCGGCATGCTGATCGGCGGTTCGGCGGCGACGATATTCGGCGTCATGAACTGGCAAACGGAGAAGCGTTGGAACCAGAAGGCCCGCCAGACGGGCAGCTGGATCTCCGACAAGGCGGATGACATCGTACGGAAGCTGTAATACCGGTCAGGTTCCAGGGACGCTCTGCCCGGCATGATGGCAAACCCCGTCATGCCGGGCGGAGTCAAACATTCCCGACCGTCCCGCGCCGATTGTAGCGGCGGCCCCGGGCCGCCATCGCACAGCGCTTATATAATCCGAGCATCTGTTTAGGCGCATGCAAATTATGATTTGTCGCAACGCGACAAATCATAATTTACCCGCCTGAAAAGTACCAACCCCGAAATGGAGGGATCGCCATGCAGCTTCGGCTGGAACCCCCGTCCCGGCGGCAGTGGGTCGCCGGTGGGGCCATCGTGGCCTGCGCCGCCCTGGGCTTTGCCCTTCGCGGCCTGTTGTCGCAGGTGGCCGGCCTGATGCTCGGCGCAGGGCTGCTCAGCTTTGTTTCGGCCCCCCTCGCCCGGCTGTACGAGGGAAAGCTGCCCCGCCCCGCGGCGGCGCTGGCGGCGCTGGTGTCCATCGGCGCAGCGACGGTGGGGCTGCTGTGGCTGCTCCTGCCCCCGGTCTGCCTTCAATTGACCGGCCTGGTCCGGACGCTGCCCGATTCCGTGGCGCGGCTGTCCGCCTGGGCGTCGGATCTGCGCCGGTGGGCCCAGGCGCGGCTGCCGGCGCTGACCCTGCCGGAGTTCGACGCCACGGCCTTGCTTGGGTCGCTTTCCGGCCTGGCGGGAGGCACAGTCAACATGGCGGTCAATCTGGCGGACTGGATCGGCAGGGTGTCGATGATGGTGGTGCTGGCCTTCTTCTTTCTGTGCGACCGGGAGAGGCTGCTGCTGCGCCTGGAGCTGCTGCTGCCCCAGGCCGGACGGCCCACCGCCGTGCGGATGGGCAATGCCGTCTGCCGGGAGCTTCGGCTGTACCTTGGGGGACAGCTGCTGGTCGCCGGCGCGGTTTCGCTGCTGGCCGTGGCTGCGCTGTCGATCGTCGGCGTGGGCAACGCGCTGGCTCTGGGGCTGATCATCGGGCTGTTGAACATGATCCCCTATTTCGGGCCGTTCATCGGGGGTGTGCCGGCCGTTTTCATCGCCCTGGGGGACGGCTGGCAGCGGGCGGCGCTGACGGTTCTGGCGCTGGCCGTAGTGCAGCAGCTGGACGGCTCGTGGATCTCCCCGCGCATCATGGGCAGCCTCACCGGCTTTTCGCCGGCCGCGGTGCTGGTAGGCATCTACGCCGGGGCGCAGCTCTGGGGCGTGGCGGGAATGCTCTTCGCGCTGCCGGTGATGATGATCGTTCGAACGGTATTTAGAATTTTTGTTCAAAAATATGAAAACATTTGATCTTTTCGGCTTTATGTGTTATAATAGCCATGAATGTGATTTGCTGTGCTCGAAAGGCGGTGCGCTATGAACAGCAGAATGGATGAAACGAGGCACTTCCGCATTCCCGCGGACGCGCCGGAATCGGCGGCTGAGATCATTGAGGTGGTCTATCAGGCGCTGAAGGCCAAGGGCCACGATCCGATCATGCAGATGGTGGGCTATATCATCTCCGGTGACCCCACCTACATAACCAGTTACAACAACGCCCGTTCCCTGATCCGCAGGCTGGAGAGGGACGAGCTGTTGGAAGAGTTCGTGCGCTTTTACGTGACGGAGCATGACAAGGATTGATCATCCATAGCTGACGGCATCGCATTCAGGCATCGGCAGGGCTGGGAATACGCTTATTTCCAGCCCTGCCGCATACCGTCAAGAATTGAAACGGAAAGGAAACACCAAAGCATGCAGACGCGCACATTGGGGCGCAGCTCTCTGACGGTCTCCCGGCTTTGCTTCGGCACACTGACCATGTCGCCGCTGCAATGCGACCTGTCCCCGAGGGAGGGGGCCGACCTGCTGGTCTACGCCTACGAGCGGGGTGTGCGCTTCCTGGATACCGCCGACCTGTACGGCACCTATCCCCACATCCGCCTGGCGCTGAAAGACGCGCCGAACTACGTGATCAGCACCAAGGCCTACTGCTACGACCAGGCCACGGCCCAGGCCGCGCTGGAGCGGGCCTTTGAGGGCGTGGGCCGGGATTACATCGACCTCTTCATGCTCCACGAGCAGGAGTCGCTGTACACCCTTCGGGGCCACGAGGAGGCCCTCGTCTACCTGGCCCGGCAGCGGGAAAAGGGCCACATCGGCGCGGTGGGCGTCAGCACCCACTTCTGCGGCTGCGTCAGGGCCGCGCCCCGCTTCCATATGATCGATGTCATCCACCCGCTGATCAACGTGGGCGGCATCGGCATACAGGACGGCACCCGGCAGGACATGGAGGACGCCATCGCCGCCGCGAGGGCCCACAACATCGGCATCTTTGCCATGAAGCCGCTGGGCGGCGGGCACCTGATCGCCGGCAGCGACGAGGCTCTCAGATACGCGGTGGAGAACCCGCTGCTGGACGCCGTGGCGCTGGGAATGCAGAGCCGGCAGGAGATCGACGCCAACGTGGCCTTCTTCGACGGCAGCGAGGACGCCACCGACCGGCTGGACGCCCTGCGCCACCGGCGGCGGCGCTTGATGGTGCACGACTGGTGCGAGGGCTGCGGCCGATGCGCCGCGCGCTGCCGGCAGCATGCCATCACCGTCGTGGACGGTCGCGCCGTCGTGGACCAGGACAGGTGCGTGTTCTGCGGCTACTGCGCCCGGGAATGCCCCCAGTTCTGCATAAAGGTGGTGTGACGTGTGCGGGTGATCTGTCTGGACATCGGCGACAAGCGCATCGGCGTGGCCGTCACCGACCCGCTGAACCTGACGGCCCAGGCCGTGGAGACGATATGGAGCAGGGGCTTCAGCAAGGATGCCGACCGCGTTCTGGAATTGTGCGGGCAATACGAAACCGACCGAGTTCTGTGCGGCCTGCCGCTGAACATGGACGGCAGCGCCGGCATTCAGGCCCAGCACGCCCGCGCCTTCGCGGATTATCTCGCCGGCAGGGGGCTGCAAATTCGCTTTCAGGACGAGCGCCTGACCACCAGGCAGGCCCGCAGCGTGCTGCTGGAGGCCGACGTCCGCCGGTCAAAGCGCAAGGCATACATCGACCAGCTGGCCGCCACCTATATCCTGCAATCCTTCATGGATGCCGGCGGCTGGCGCGAGAAGGAACCGACCAAAATCTATTTAAGAGGGGTATGGCATATGAGCGAGAACATGAACCAGGATCTGGATATGGAGCAGGAGAACGTGGTGGAGCTGGTGGATGAGGACGGCAACGCCGTGCGCTTTGAACATCTGATGACGCTGGAGCACGAGGGCAGGCCCTACATCTGCCTGGTGCCGCTGGACCCGATGGAGGACGTCAGCGAGGACGAGCTGGTGATCCTGCGCATCGAGACCGACGCCGAGGGCAACGACGTCTACGCCACCGTGGACGACGAAGCCGAGCTGGACGCGGTGTTTGAAAAGTACCTGGAGATCGCCGAGGCGGACGAGCAGGAATGACCTTCACATCGCCCATTCAAGGGATTTCGCCCCGCCGGGAATGACAGCAAACCGTCATTCCCGGCGAGGCGATTTTTCATGGATGGGAAGCGTTCAGGCGCAGGCAAATTATGATTTGCCTGATTGGAACCCCCCGAATCAATAGACCTTGATATTGTACAGCTTTCCCCCATCCTCGTCCTTGATCACGCAGAAGGTGTAGGCCGTGGGGTAGACTGCGTCTCCCTTCTCGGTCTTCAGCACGGTGTCAAAGCTGACGCGGCAGGTGAAGCAATCCGGGGACAGCACGTAGAACTCCGAGACCGCCTCGTCCTTGAAGGAGATGCCGCTGTGGGGCGTGGCGAAGGCGTTGTTCAGGTTGTCGAAGATCGCCTCCGCGGGGCTGCCCTTGGCGCAGACCCGTTCGATGGCCTTCTTCCGGGCGTCCTTATTCATGAACTTCGCCACCTGCTTGGCCAGGGCGACGGCCGCCTTGCCGTACTGCTGGGCGTAGGCGTCGTCCGAGCGCATCGGGCAGTTCCAGGCCAGCTCCCGGTCCGCCACGGCCTCCACCGACGCCTGGGCGCCGTTTTCATCCGTGGCCTGGATCTGCGGGGTCCGGGTCGTGGCGTCGTACAGGTATTCCACCAGCGCCGGGTTGGCGACGCCCGGGGGCAGGAAATCTGCCTCGAACAGCGTCTTTTCGCTGGTGGTGGCGTTGTCCGCGGTCAGCGCCTCGCCGTCCACCGTCACGGTATACCCCACGGGCGCGGTAATGCGGCACAGGAACAGCTCCACCGGCTCCTCCGGAACGGGCGTAGCCTCGGGCTCCGGCTCCGGCGTGGCCTGCTGCAGCTCCACCAGCGTGGTGACCGAGCCTAGCTTCCACAGGGTGTTGCCCCGGGCCGTGGTCTGGCCGCTGGGCACCAGGGTGAAGGTGGCGAAGCGCTCGCCGTCCAGGTTGACGTTGTACTTGCGCTCGTCCTTGTTGGCGGAGAAGGCCGGAGTCCATTCCACGCGCTTTCCGTCGGTCAGCTGCCTCAGGTTGTCCAGGTAGAGCGCCTCGTCGCCCTCGAACTGGGCGGCGGAGGTATCCACATTATAGATGGCCTCGTAGTCGGCGTTCTCGAACAGCCGGCCCACGTCCCCGGCCACATACTTGGGCTGGGCGGATTCATAGTCCTTCAACACGCCCCGCAGCCACAGTGTGCCGATGACGATGGCCACCAGCGCCAACGCCACCAGCGCGAAATAGACGCGATAAAAGGTGCTCCTCCATATGCTCTTCTTTTTCTTCCTGCTCATGTGTCCCTCCGTCAGCGCACGATGAAGGCCGTCGGCATCTTGCGCGAACCGGTCAGCACGACGCCGCTGTTGAGGTATTCGCCCTTGTAGTACATCAGCGAGGACGAGCCGCCGTCCATGTTGATGGCGTTGACCGCGCCGTACTCCAGCATGAGGGTGATCAGGTCGGAATAGGTCGCGCCCAGGCTGGAGGCCTGGCGGCCGTCGATCACCAGCATCAGCACCGCGCCGTCCTTGCGCTGGCCGATGGCCGTGCGGGGGTTCAGGCCGGAGCTCTCGCCCCTGACGGAGGCGGGCTCGCCGTTCACGATCAGCGCCGGGCCGAAGGTGATGGCGTCCCGTATGCCCTTGGCCTGGGCGTCGTCGGCGGACATGTTCTTGGCCAGGACCATGATGTTGTTCTGGTCAAAGCCCACGGTGATGTTGTAATTGCGGTCCTTGCCGGTGTGCTTCAGCTTGCCCTCTGACACCACCAGGCCCACGGGCGTACCGCCGTTGCCGACGCCGCCGCTGTCCTCGAAGCCGCCGCCGTTGATGGCCGCGACGGCGTCGTAGCGCTTGGCGATGTCCTTGAGCTGGAGGCCCTTGGAGCCGTCGAACTTGTCCCGGCAGGTGCCCACGGTGACCCGGGAGGGGTCGTGCACCACCATCATGTAGCCCTGGTAGGTGCCGCCCACGACGCTGAACACGTCGATGCCGTCCTCGGAGGACAGCAGGTTCTCCGGCGGCGGCGTGGGGCTGGGCGTGGCCTCGATTTCAGCCTCCGACGCCCGGGCCGCGGCCAGCTCCTCCGGGGAGGGGGTGGGCGTGGGCTTTTCGATGACGATCAGCGAGGTGTCGGTCTCGCTGTCCCCGGCGGAGATGGAATTGCGCTCGAGTATGGCGTCCACCTCAGCGTTGCTGTAGTAGATGTGGGGCACGAATTTCAGCGCGCTGGTCTCCTGCATGGAGACGGTCAGCAAATCGCCCATCGTCTGGGAAGGGCCCTTGAACGCGGCATAGCCCGCGCACAGCGCGCCGATCAGCACCAGGCCGATGACCGTCAGCACCGACAGCGTGACGCGCCAGGCGTTGCGCTTGATCCTGCGCCTGCGGCGTCGCTGGGCCCTTGTCAGTTTCTTGCGGTTTTGGGGCTTTTTTTCCGTTTGCATCGCAATCCTCCGGGGATGGTTTCGGTTGTATTCCTGTAGCGGCGGCAACCTGCCGCCACGGTGGCGCATGACAGGCGCCGCTACACGGGCATCAATTGAAATTGATATTGTACAGCTTCCCCGCGCCCTTGCGCTTGACGATGCAGAAGGTGTAGGACGTGGGATAGACGTAGTCGTTGCCGCGGCGGGTGCGCAGCGTAAAGGTGAACTCCACGTGGCAGGTGAAGCAATCGTCGGACAGCACGTGGAAGTCGGTGACCTTCGCGTCGGTGACGGTGGCGGTCTTGTGGGGCGGGGCCCAGTCGTTGCTGAACTTCTTCAGGATCGTCTCAGCCGGGGACTCGCTGGCCACGTCCTTCATCACGCCGTTGCGGGAGAGGTCCTTCACGGTGTACTTCGCCACCCGCTCGGCCAGGGCGATGATCGCGTCAGAGAACTGGCTCTTGAAGTCCTCGTCCTCCTTCAGGTTGCAGATCCAGCGGTTGTCGCCGTCCGGCTCCACCGGGACCTCCTTGCCGGAGGCGTCCCTGGCGCTGAGCACCGGCTCGCCCTCCTCGGAGAAGAAGGCGTACTCGGTCATCGTGGGGGCGGCGACGCCCTCGGGCAGGAAGTCCGCCTGGAAGATGGCCTCGCCGGTGGAAATGGCGTCCGCGTCGGTCAGCTCCCGCCCGTTGACGTTGACGGTGTAGCCCACCGGGGCCTTCACCCTGTAGGGCGCGACGGTGATGTCCCCCGCCGCCTCGGTGCCCTCGACGGCCACGTGGGTGGTCACCGTGCCCAGCTTCCACAGCCGGTTGCCGTGGCCGGTGGTCTGGCCGCTGGGCACCAGCGTGAAGGTGGCCAGCTTGTCGTCGTCCAGCGTCACGGTGTATTTCATCTCGTCCGGGTTGCTGGAAAAGGCCTGGCTCCAAGCGATGTCGCCGTCGTCGGTCAGCTCGGTCATGCTCTGGACGTACTGCGCCCTGTCGCCGCCGGAAATGTCCTTCGCGGAGGTATCCAGGTCGTAGATTCGATCCCAGTCGCCCTCCTCGAATAGCGTCGCCACCTCCGCGGCCGCGTGGACGGGCTGGGCGACCTCGTAGTCGGCCACCGCGCCCCGCAGCCAGATCAGGCCGATGATGATGGCGATGAGGGCGATGGCGACGACGACAAAATAGATCCGGTAAAACCGGCTGGAGAGCAGGCTCTTCTTTTTCCTGTGTTTCTTGTTGTCCATCGTTGCCTCCGTCACCGCACGATAAACGCCGTGGGCAGCTCGCGGGAGCCGGTCAGTATGACGCCCTTGTTGATGTATTCGCCGTTGTACCACAGCATCGACGACGATCCGCCGTCGAGGTTGGCGGCGTTAAAGGCCTCGTATTCCATCAGCACGTTGATCATGTCCGCGTAGGTCGCCCCGAGGCTGGAGGCCTGCCGGCCATCGATCACCAGCAGCAGCACCGCGCCGTCCCTGCGCTGGCCGATGGCCGTGCGGGGGTTCAGGCCCGAGCTGGAGCCGGAAAACTTCGCCGGCTCGCCGTTGACCACCAGGGCGGGGCCGAAGGCCAGGGCGTCCCGCAGGCCCTTGCTCACCGCCTCGTCGGAGGTCATCTTGCCGACGACGAGCTTGTCGTCCTGGTCGAAGCCCATGACGATGTTGTGGTCGGAATTGATGCTGGCCTTGTTCAGCACCTCGCCGTTGGAGATCACCAGGCCGATGGGACGGCCGCCGTTGCCCAGGCCGCCCTCGTCCGAGAAGCCGCCGCCGTTGATGGCCGCGATGGCGTTGTAGCGGGCGGCGATCTCATGCAGCACCAGGCCCGGCTTGGAATTGAAGTTCTCCCGGCAGACGCCCACGGCCACCCGGGACGGGTCCTGGACCACCATGATCCAGCCGTTGTAGGTGGGCCCGTGGACCTCGAAGATCTGGAGGCCGTTTTCCTCGACGATCAGGTTTTCCGGCTTCGGCGTGGCCACGGGGGCCGCGTCCTCATTCCCCGGCTCGGGGGTAGGACCCGCGATGACGATCATCGACGTGTCCGTCTCCTCCTCCAGCTCGCCCACCTCGTTGCGGGCCTTGATGGCGTCCACCTCGGCCTTGCTGTAGTAGATGCGGGGCACGAATTTCAGGGCGCTGGTCTCCAGCATTGACACGGTCAGCAGGTCGCCCAGGCTCCGGGACGGCCCCTTGAAGGCGATAAACCCGGCCCCGAGGGCGGCCACCAGCACCAGCGCCAGCGCGGTCAGCACAGAAAGCCCCGCCCGCCAGGCGATCTTCTTCGGGGTCAGCGGCCGCTTCGCCGGGGTCTTTTTCCCCTTCGAGGCGCGCCCCTTGCGCGAGGTCGACGCATGCCGCCCCGCGGAGGCGCTCCGGGCCCTGCGGGGCGCCTGCGTCGTATTGTCCTGCATGATATCAAAGTCCTCCATATCGGCACGATAAACGTCTACATACAAATACATGTTATTTTATCATTTTTAAGGAGGGATTTGGTTGCAGGACTGTTAATGTTCGGGCTTTAATCTATGTTTAGATCCTTCGCAAAGCGAAGGATCCGGCGCGGGGCGGTGGATAATTCTGATCTATCGGGCTGACGCGACCTCCGTAGCGGCGGCAATCTGCCGCCACCATCTCACCACGCCATTGAAATGCCATGGCGGCAAATTGCCGCCGCTACGGTATAGGCGCATACAAGGGCATTGTACGGCAAGTTCTGATTTGTCGCGCTGATTCTGAGCACACGGAACCCTTCCGACCCCGTCTGCGACGGAGCCACCTCCCCACTAGCTTCGCGTCGCAGGGGAGGCTTTTGGCTAACTTACCGGGGGTATCGGGGGCGGAGCGCCCCGATCTTCAATCGTACGCGGCGGCGTGTACGCCGCGGGCGGGGCCTTTTTTGCGACGCGAAGCTA
>JAFWEL010000158.1 GCA_017512905.1 Clostridia bacterium | reverse complement strand
TCGACAGGCTCCCTGCCGCCCTAAAGGACTAGCTTCGCGTCGCAAAAAAGGCCCCGCCCGCGGCGTACACGCCGCCGCGTACGATTAAAGATCGGGGGCGCTACCGCCCCCGATACCCCCGGTAAGTTAGCCAAAGGGGAGTTCGTCATCAGCTCGATAAATCAGAATTTGTCCGCCACTCCTCCCGAAAGAAGGAATGCCTGTGATGGATACCGACGCCCTGGCGCGCTACCTTTTTCGGGCGGGCGCGGCCATGCCCTTTCTTCGCGCGCCCATCGAACAGCTGGAGCGCGTTTGCGACGACGCCGTCCGTGGCCTGGCTACGGACGGCCTGCGTGTGTTCTACGGGCCTGGGGGCACGATCGACGGGCCGGCGGTGGCGCATCTGCTGATGCACTGCCTGTTTCGCCATATGATAGCGCCGGAGGGCGTCGTGAAGCCGCTGTGGGACCTGGCCTGCGATATCTCCGCCGAAGCGCTGCGGGGGGATTTCTTTCCCTCGGGGGAGGCGAATTGCGCCCGTCGGGAGATCGCGGAGGTGCTGCCGGAGGGCGTCGATCCCCGGGCGGCCGGGGCGGTGTACCGGGCGCTGATGGACCTGTTCGAGGACGAGCTGGAGCCGCTCTACACCCGCTTCCGGCGGGACGACCACCGCTACTGGTACGTTCCCCACGGCCCTTCGGCCGGCGGACCTCCCGCCGGGGCGCAGCCCGGGCGGGAAACGGCGGGGGAGCGGGAGGGCGGCGGACGTGGCGCTGCCGCCACCTATGCCCAATGGCTGGAGGACGCGATTGAAAGCCGCTGGCCTTCGCCGGACGCGCTGCCGGGCGGCGCGGCCAGGACGGGGCGCTACGGCCTCGCGCCGGGCAGCCGGGAGGAGCGGATGCTGCTCCGGGCGGAGGGAAAGTACGACTTTTCAAGGTACCTGCGGCGCTTTTCCACCACCCGGGAGGAGCTGCGCCTCGACCTGGACAGCTTCGATTATATCCCGTATTACTACGGCCTAAAGCGCTACGGCAACCTGCCGCTGATCGAGCCGCTGGAGTACACCGGGAGCTTTAAGGTGGAATCGCTGGTGATCGCCATCGACACCTCCGGCTCCTGCACCCGCTCCATCGTCCAGCGCTTCCTGGGAGAGATCGAGCGCATGCTGCTGTGCCACGACAGCTTCTTTTCGAAGATGGAGATTCACATTATCCAGTGCGACGCCGCCGTCCAGTCCCACGAGGTCATCCGTTCCGTCGGAGATTGGAAGCGCTACGCGAAGGAGCTGACCATCAGAGGCCGGGGCGGCACGAATTTCACGCCGGTGTTCGACCTGGTGGAAAAGCTCAGGCGGGGCGGGGCGCTGAAGCGGCTGAAGGGGCTGATGTATTTCACCGATGGGGACGGGGTCTATCCCCGGAAGCCCACGCCCTATGAGACCGCCTTCGTGTTCACCACCCGCAGGGCGCTGGAATACAGCCTGCCGGACTGGATCGTCCCCCTCTGCCTTGAAACCACGATGTAGCGGCGCTGCCTGCGCCGCCATACCCTCTCAGGAAGGACCAATCCGATGAACATCCAACAAGCCAAGGACGAGATCGCCCGCACCTACCGGGCGTATACAAGGCGCAACCCCGACGGTACCCACCGCATCCCCGTGGAAAAGCAGCGCCCCGTGTTGCTGATCGGCCCGCCGGGCATCGGCAAGACGGCAATCATGAGGCAGATCGCGGCGGAATGCGACTGCGGCCTGGTGGCCTACTCCATGACCCACCACACCCGGCAGAGCGCCATCGGGCTGCCCTATATCGCGCAGAAGGTCTACGCCGGCGTTTCCCGCCCGGTCACCGAGTATACCATGAGCGAGATCGTGGCGGCCATCTATGATTACATGGAGGCCTCCGGAAGGCGCAGCGGCATACTGTTCCTGGATGAGATCAACTGCGTCTCCGAGACCCTGACCCCGGTGATGCTGCAGCTGCTGCAAAACAAGACCTTCGGTAACGTCCCCCTGCCGGAGGATTGGATCATCGTGGCCGCGGGGAATCCGCCGGAGTACAACAAATCCGTCCGTGAGCTGGACATGGTCACGCTGGACCGGGTCAAGCACATCGACGTGGCGGCGGACCTGGCGGTCTGGCAGCGCTATGCCGTCGAACAGGGAGTGCATCCCGCCGTACGCACCTACCTGAGCGTCTATCCGGACCACTTTTACCGGATCACGGAGACCGACCGGGGTCTGTTGTTCGTGACTGCCCGGGGCTGGGAGGACATGTCGCTGATGCTCTCCGCCATGACGGAGGACGGCGTCGATGTGGATGGGGACTGGTGTCTTCAATACCTCCAGGATGACGAAATCGCCCGCTCCTTTGCGCTGTATTACGATCTTTTTACCCATCTTACCGACCGTATACAGACCGAGGTCGGCACGCCGGAGCCCTTTTCCCTGGCGCGGCTGCTGGCGGACAATCCGCCTGTCCTGTCGGCGAGGACATCGACGGAGTGCCTCGCCATCGCGGCGATGCTGGTTCACCCCGTTGAATTGGAGGCGCGACGGCTCGCGGAGGCGGACAAGCGCCTGGCGCGGCGGGCCTCTCTGGCGGCGATGATGCCCGGGGATGATGCCTTCGGGGTGGAGGAGGGCGTTCGGGCGTTCTTTGAACAGAAGCGGCAGGCCCTGGGGATCAAGGTGGCCCATGGGGTGATCAAGCCGGAGGAGGAATACCGGGAGCGGTCGGTTTTGGCGGCGCTGGAGGCAGATGCCCTCGCGTGGCGAAAGCTGCCCCGGGAGGGCCGGGTCGGTTTTTCCGCTTTCGAACGGGCGAGGATCGAAGCGGCGCGAATGGACCTGAACCGGGATGGCAAGCAGCTCTCCGGCGAAGTGGAGGCCGCCTACGGGGTGCTCGAGCGCTGCCCCCAGGGCCGAAGCGCGCTGCTGTACCTGACCAGCGACCTGGCGGCGTCAAAGCCCTGCGCGGACCTGCTGGCCTCCCATCCATCGAGCTGTTTTGAACGGTATAAAAAAGAGATCGAGGCATAGTATGCCGACGCGGCTGAGGGGGTTGTTCGGTTGAGGGATAATTCTGATTTATCGGGGTGTTGGTGGAATCGCAAAGTGTAGTGCAAAGGGAACAGGGAACAGTCAACAGGGAACAGGAATGGCTGCTGCCGCGAAGACATCGAAATCGTTCGTGTTGTAGCGGCGGCTCCTGGGCCGCC
>JAFWEL010000029.1 GCA_017512905.1 Clostridia bacterium | reverse complement strand
TAGTCCTTTAGGGCGACACGAAGTTAGTCCTTTAGGGCCGCTACAACTCGTACGTTATCGATATGTTCGCGGCAGCCGCCATTCCTGTTCCCTGTTCCCTGTTCCCTGTTCCCTCGTCTCCCCGACAAATCAGAATTTGCATACGCCTGAACAGTTGCCCATTTTCTGATTCCTTTCGCCATTTCCCAATTTGCCCCGGGAGGTCTGCTTATGTACGAATCCATGAACCAGCCGATACCGGATAGAACGGCATACCTGAAGCGGATCGGACTGTCCGTATGCCCGCCGGTCACCCCGGAGGGCCTGAACGCGCTGGTCTGGGCCCATCAAACCCATGTGCCCTTCGAGGACCTGAACACCAGCTGGCTGAAGCAGCCGGTTTCGCTGGAGATTCCGGCGCTGTACGACAAGGTGGTGGTCCGGCGCAGGGGCGGCTACTGCTACGAGTTGAACGCGCTGTTCACGAGGCTGCTGCTGGACCTGGGCTTCGACGCCCGCTCGGTGTTCTGCCGGGTGGTACGGGGCCGGGACTTCCTGCCGCCCTGCGCCCACCGGGGCATCGTGGTGGCGCTGGAGGGGCGGCTGTACTTCTGCGACGTGGGCTTTGGCGGCCCCATGCCCGCCGGGGCGCTGGAGATCGCTGACGGCGTCGGGCGGAACGTGCGCGGGGAATACTTCCGGATCGACCGCTTTGACGACTACTGGTGGACCGTCTCCCGGGATACCTCCGCCGGCGAGCGGGAGGCCGTGCTCCAGTTCAACACCTTCCCCCAGACGCCCCAGGAGTTCATCGCCGCCAACATGAAGAGCGCTACGGACCCGGAGTCCATATTCGTCAAAAATGTTCTGGTGAACCTGCGCACCGGGGACGGGGCGCTGTCCATCACCGACGATGCCTTCACGATCCACAAGGATGGCGAGGCGCACACGCAGCCCATCGGGGATGAAGAAGATCTGCGACGGATTTTGAAGGCGTATTTCGGCATCGGACAGCTGTGATTAATCCGCGGCCTGCCGATACTTCGCGACAGCGCGGGCAATCGCAGGCGAGAAAACAACCCGCCCTCCGTTTCCCGGGAAACGGAGGGCGGGTTGTTGAATGTTCGGTGGTTTTATATGAGCCTGATTTATCGGGAAGATGAAATCCCGTTGTAGGGGCGCCATCTCGTGCGCGGGAAGCGCGCGATACCGATTGGAGGCGCCCGTCTTGTACGTTGCGCTTCGTTGTACCTGGCGGGCGGCGTTCTAAAGGACTTGCTTCGCTTCGCAACGCCGCCCCACCATTTTGCCGGAAGATTCTGATTTGTCGCGGAGCGACAAATCAGAATTTATCGTCCCGAACAGATACGTAAAAACTTGAATAAGCCGTTGTAATTCCGGTGGGCTTGTGCTAAAATGAATTCGATTTGGCTGTGATGGAGAGAGTAGCCCTTCATGCCCGTCCGAAAGAGAGCCGCGCCGGGGCTGAAAGCGCGGTGGATTGCGGCGGGGGGTGAAGTTCACTCCGGAGCTTCCGGCTGAAGGCGTCGCCGTGCGGACGCGGGGCGATGGCTGGGTAGGCGCGGACGGATTCATCCCCGTTATCACGATGAGAGGCCGCGGTTTCGCGGCAAACGCGGGTGGTACCGCGGAGCGCGACGGCGCTTCGCCCCTGGTGAGGGGCGCTTTTTTTATGCGGTACTCTGCCGTGCATGGATGATGGAATGGGTTCGGAACCCCTCCGCTTCGCTTCGCTCAGCACCTCCCCTTTCAGGGGAGGCTCAATTGTCCGAAACGCCGCCCCGAAGCCTTCCGTGAAAGGAAAGGCACCCATAAGGGTGGCGGGCAGTCAAGGTTTTTACAAGGCGAAGATGGCTTCCTAAAGGACTTGCTTCGCGTCGGAAATTCAGCCGTCCGGCGGCGATGAGAGTTTTTAGAGGCGCCCATAAGGGGGCGCAGGAGTTCCGCCGCCATACCACCGCTTCAAACAGGAAGGGAGATAGGTACGATCATGGAAAAGATGCTTCGTGAGATGCGCGAGCGCGTGATGAAGAACATCGAGGCCGCCGGGGGCACCGGCGCGCTGGAACAGATTCGCGTGGCGGCGCTGGGCAAGAAGGGCGAGCTGACGGCGCTGCTGCGCGGCATGGGCAAGCTGCCCCCGGAGGAGCGGCCGAAGATGGGCCAGATGGTCAACGAGGTCCGCGCCGCGCTGGAGGCCCAGCTGGAGGCCCGGGAAAAGCTGCTGGCCGAGCGGGAAAAGGCGGCGCGGCTGGCCGCCGAGGCCATTGACGTGACCCTGCCCGGCCCTGAGCGCAGCGCCGGTTCGCTGCACCCGATGAACATCGCCCTGCGCAAGATGGTGGACGTGTTCGTGGGCATGGGCTACGAGGTGGTGGAGGGCCCGGAGGTGGAGTTCGACCACTACAACTTCGAGCTGCTGAACATCCCGAAGAACCATCCCGCCCGGGACGCCCAGGACACCTTCTACGTGGACGACAACATCGTGCTGCGCACCCACACCTCGCCGGTGCAGGCCCGCATCATGACCACCCGCAAGCCGCCCATCCGGGTGATCTGCCCCGGAAGGGTGTATCGCGCCGACGAGGCCGACGCCACCCACAGCCCGGTCTTCCACCAGATGGAGGGCCTGGTGATCGACGAGAACATCACCATGGGCGATTTGAAGGGCACCCTGGACGAGTTCGCCCGCCAGATGTTCGGCGAGGGCATCCGCACCCGCTTCCGCCCGAGCTTCTTTCCGTTCACCGAGCCCTCGGCCGAGGTGGACCTGACCTGCGCCAACTGCAAGGGCGAGGGCTGCCGCATGTGCAAGGGCACCGGCTGGATCGAGGTGCTGGGCGCGGGCATGGTCAACCCCCACGTGCTGGAGATGTGCGGCATCGACCCGCAGAAATACTCGGGCTTCGCCTTCGGCATGGGCGTGGAGCGGATGACGCTCCTGAAGTACAACATCCCGAACCTGCGGTATTTGTATGAGAATGATCTGCGGTTCCTGACGCAGTACAGGTGATCAGGGATTAGGGATTAGGGAATGGCCGGGGGACCGTAGGACAATCCCCTCGTTGCCATCGGCCTTTCTTGGGGGAATGTCATTACTCTATCAGAGGGGTTCTGCCCGCCGCTTTTCATTCCTCATTCCTGATTCCCGATGAAATAATCTCTCCCTCAACCAGAAACGGAGGATATAGCTTATGAAAGTGCCCATGAAGTGGCTGAAAGAATATGTGGACATCAACATGCCGGCGGAGGAATACGCCTCGCGCATGGTGATGACCGGCACAGCGGTGGAGGGCGTGGAGAAGACCGGCGCCCAGTTTGACAAGGTGGTGGTGGGCCGGGTGCTGACCTGCGTGGACCATCCCAATTCCGACCACCTGCACATCTGCACGGTGGACGTGGGCGGCGGGGAACCGCTGCAGATCGTCTGCGGCGCGCCCAACGTCCACGCGGAGATGAACGTGGCGGTGGCGCTGGACGGCGCGCACCTGCCCGGCGGGGTGAAGATCAAGAAGGGCAAGATGCGGGGCGAGGTGTCCATGGGGATGCTGTGCTCCGGGCCGGAGCTGGACGTGCCCGCGGGGCTGTACCCCCACATCGGCGACGCGGGGATCATCGAGATCACCGAGGATGTGAAGCCCGGCACCGACGTGAAGGAGGTGTTCGGCCTCGGCGACGACATCATCGACTTTGAGATCCTCGCCAACCGGCCCGACTGCCTGAGCGTGTGGGGGCTGGCAAGGGAATCCAGCGCGGTGCTGGATGAGCACTTCGTCATGCCTGAGATCGCCGTGGAGGAGACCGGGGAAGGCACCTTCGCCGACTACGCGAAGGTGGAGGTGAAGGACGAGACCCTGTGCCCCCGCTACTGCGCCCGGATCGTCACCGATGTGAAGATCGGCCCGTCCCCCAAGTGGATGCGGGAATACCTGTACGGCGCGGGCATCCGGCCCATCAACAACATCGTGGACATCACCAACTTCGTGATGCTGGAGACCGGCCACCCGATGCACGCCTTCGACCTTTCCAAGGTGAAGGACCAGACCATCGTCGTCCGCCGCGCCAACCCCGGCGAGACGCTGACCACGCTGGACGGCAAGACCCACCAGCTGGACGAGACCATGCTGGTCATCGCCGACCGGGAGAATGCCACCGGCCTGGCGGGCATCATGGGCGGCGAGGAGAGCGAGATCGTGGACGACACGGCCTCCGTCCTCTTCGAGTGCGCCGCCTTCGAGCGGGCCAACAACCGGGTCACCGCCCGGAAGCTGGGCATCCGCACCGAGTCCTCGGGCCGGTTCGAGAAGGGCGTCTGCCCCGCCACGGCCATGGAGGCGCTGGAGCGGGCGTGTATGCTGGTGAACATGCTGGAGTGCGGCAGGGTGGTCCCGGGCTGCTATGACAACTATCCGAACCCGGCGGAGCCGGTGGAGATCGAGGCATCCGTCAGCCGCATCTGCCGCCGCATCGGCGTGAACGTGCCCGGGGAGGTCATGGAGGACATCCTGAACCGGCTGTACATCGACACCACCGTGGCCGGGGACGCGCTGCACTGCGTCGTGCCCGCCTTCCGCCAGGACATGGAGGGCGAGGCCGACGTGTCCGAGGAGGTCCTGCGGATGTACGGCTATGACCACATCCCCTCCACGCTGATGAACGCCACCACCATGCCCGGCTATCAGGACGAAAAGACCGTGTTCAACAACCGGGTCAAGGACGCGCTGGTGGGCATGGGACTTTACGAGATCCTGAACTACTCCTTCATCAGCCCCCGGTGGCTGGACAAGCTGGGCCTTGCCGAAGGCGATCCCCGGCGGAACGTGGTGAAGCTGCGCAATCCGCTGGGCGAGGATACCTCCGTCATGCGCACCACGCTGGTGCCGTCCATGCTCAACACTGTGGCGGCCAACCTGAACCGGAACATCCCCGGCGGCATGCTGTTCGAGCTGTCGAAGGTGTTCGTGCCATCGGAAAAGGCCGGGGAGCTGCCCGTGGAGAAGGCCGCGCTGTGTGTCGCCGCCTACGGCGAGGGCGTGGATTTCTATACCGTGAAGAACATCGTGACCTGGCTGCTGGCGAAGTTCGGCGTGCAGGCCAGCATCGCCGCCGGCGGGGATGATTACTATCACCCGGGCCGCAAGGCGGTCATGGCCGCGGGGGACACCCGGCTGGCCGCCCTGGGCGAGATCCATCCGGACGTGGCCGAGGCCTTTGACATCAAGGGCCGGGTCTATGTGGCCGAGATCGACCTGGACGCCCTGCGGCCGATGGAGAAGGACTTCTACGGCATCCGGCCGCTGCCCAAGTTCCCCGCCGTCAGCCGCGATATCGCCGTGGTGGTGGACGAGGCCGTCGGCGCGGGCACTATGATGGACGCCATACGCGCCGCCGCTGGCAAGCTGCTGGAGGACGCGAGGCTGTTTGACATCTACCGCGGGGAAAAGCTGGGGGCGCGGAGGAAGTCCGTCGCCTACGCCATCACCCTGCGCGCGTCAGACCGCACCCTCACCGACGACGAGATCAACGCCGCCATGGAGAAGGTGCTGAATGCGCTGGAGACGCAGTTCGGCGCGGAGCTGAGAGCGTAAGCGTAAAACGGAAATGGAATGAGGGGGACGGTTCCTCATTCCATTTTTTTGACGGCGGGTGGAATGTGGGGACGGTTCCTTATTCCACTTTTTGAAGCAGCTGGCTTTGGAATGAGGAACCGTCCCCTTATTCCAACGGGGTGATTGTATGAGATACAACGATATTCGCGCGGCGACATTTCTTCGTCGCGTGAACCGCTTTGTGGCGGAGGTGGAGATCGGCGGCGAGGTTGTGCGGGTCCATGTGAAGAACACCGGGCGGTGCGCGGAGTTGTTGGTGCCGGGGTACACGGTCTGGCTGGAGAGGAGCGGCAACCCGGGCCGCAAGACCGCCTATGACCTGGTCGGCGTGGACAAGCCCGTTTCCGGCGGGGTGCGCTATGTGAACATGGATTCCATGGCTCCGAACCGCGCCGCGGGGGAGTGGCTGGCCGCCGGGGGTCTGGGCGCGCTGGAGGGCCTGCGGGCGGAGGTGACGGTGGGGGACTCCCGCTTCGACTTCGTAGCGGAGCAGGACGGCAGGCCCGTGGCCATCGAGGTCAAGGGCTGTACGCTGGAGGATGGTGGCGTGGCGAAGTTTCCCGACGCGCCGACCCTGCGGGGCCTGAAGCATGTGAAGGGCCTGACCCGGCTGGCGGGCCTGGGATGGCGGTGTGTGCTGCTGGTGGTGATCCAGATGAAGGGTGTGGACGTGTTCATGCCCAACTGGGACACCCAGCCGGCCTTCGGCGAAGCGCTGGAGCAGGCCCGGGATGCCGGGGTGGAGGTGTTGGCCGTGGATTGCCAGGCCGCCCCCGGGGAGGTTTGCGTCGACCGGGTGGTGCCGGTGTCGTTGGAGAGAGGGTGAGGACGGGGAAGCAGCCTTTGGGGACGCACCCGGGTGGGCATTTCGCGGCGTGGACCCTCTGTGAAGATAAGGCGGGGGACGCGCCGCAGGCTGTCGCTCCCTGCGCCTGACTGTGATACCGGATGGGCATCCCATGATGATGGACCACCATGAATGAAAAGCGAACGGTGTAGGGGCGGCGTCCTAAAGGACTTGCTTCGCTGCGCAACGCCGCCCCTGCAACACCACAGGCCACAATATACTGCTTTTCACAGAAAGAAGATCCTTCGCCCCGCTCAGGATGACACGGATTGTGTTCCGAGGGCGGCAAAGGATCTTCTTTTTGGGAACAATATCAGTACAGCTTCACCAATGTGCTATCGGCGGCGCTGAAGGCGTAGTGCTCGCGCACCTGCCATTCGTCCTTGCCCATGTAGGTGATGCCCACCACGCGGCAATCGACGTTGTCGAGCGTAACGGCGGGGAAATTTGCCAGCAGGGTGGCCAGCTCCACCTGGGGCTTGTCGGCCTTGACGGCGTCGGTCAGGCTGGCGGCCTGATCGGCCTCCACGTCCAACACGGTCACGGCGATGTCCTCGGGGATGGCGGAAAAGACCTGCTTCAGCACCTCCGCCGCGGGCGCGCCCTGGGCCACGACGGTGCCGGAGGCGTTGATGAAGGTGCCCGGCTGGGCGGCGTTTTGGGCGTTGCAGTCGTCGCAGACGTCCTTGGTGAAGTGGTGGGGCTCGGTGTAGGCGTCGCCCTCATCCTCGGCCACGGGACGGCCGGAGCCCCGCTGGCCATCGACGATGGGATATTCCCAGGTTTCGGCGTAGACGATGTGCCGGCCGTCGTCCATCGTCTCATAGCCGGCGATGACGGTTTCCCGCTCGTAGACGGGCACGGGGGTGGATTCGGGGGTGGGCTCGGGCGTGGCCTCCGCCAGGCATGCCGCGGCGGTGACAGGCAGCGCGAGCGCCAGGGCCGCGCAGATCAGTTTCTTCATGGGGGGTTCCTCCTGTCTTGGTTTGTTGGGTTACAGGGTAGCACAGCAAGGTTAACGGATGATTAAAGAAAGCCGCCTATGGATGGCGGGGATGCGCGGTCACCCATCGGCCTCCAGGATGTTGAAGCCCGCGGCGCGCTCCAGCCGGTTCATCACCGCCAGGCCCATGCCGTCGGTGGGGATGGCCTCGGAGAAGATGGCGTCGGCCCCCAGGGCGTCGGCGTCCCGCAGGCGGGCGAACATGGACCGGGCCATGGCCTCGGCGTCGGCCCCCAGGGACAGGCAGCGCCGGTCGCCGTAGGCGTCGATGTGGCCGTCCAGGGCCAGGATCAGCGGGGATTTTCCCCCGGCGAGGGCCGCGTCGTAGAGCATCCGGATCTTCCCGGCCACGGCGTCCGCGCCGCCCTGCACGATGGTCAGCGCGCCGGTGGGGGCGTAGTGGCGGTATTTCATGCCGGGGCTGCGGGGCCTTTCGCCCTCCCGGAGGGGCCGCAGCACCGCGTCGTCCACCGTCACGCCGCCGCAGATTTCAGCGATGCGCTCGGGGGTGACCCCGCCGGGGCGCAGGATGCGGGGGGTGTCGCCGGTGACGTCGATGACCGTGGATTCCAGGCCCACCGCGCAGGCGCCTCCGTCCAGGATCAGCGGCACCCGGCCGTCCATGTCCTCCAGGACGTGGGCCGCGGTGGTGGGGCTGGGCCGTCCGGACCGGTTGGCGCTGGGGGCCGCGATGGGCCGCCGGGCCGCTTCGATCAGCGAGCGGGCCGCCGGGTGGACGGGAAAGCGCACCGCCACGGTGTCCAGGCCCGCGGTGACCTCCGCCGGTACGGCGGGGGATTTGGGAAAGATCAGCGTCATCGGCCCCGGCCAGCAGGCGTCCATCAGCGCCCGGGCCGCGGGGGAGGGCGCGCCGGTGATCAGCGGGGAGAGCTGGTCGACGCGGCTGATGTGGACGATCAGCGGATTGTCCCCCGGGCGGCCCTTCGCCTCGAAGATGCGCCTCACGGCGTCGGCGTCCAGGGCGTTCGCTCCCAGGCCGTAGACCGTTTCCGTGGGGAAGGCCACCAGCCCGCCGGCGCGGATCAGTTCGCCGGCGCGGGAGAGGGATTCATCGTTGACGGGGAGAAGTTCGGTTTGCACGGTGTGTGACTCCTTTGAATGGTTGCGTAAGTCGGTTCAGTGTGGTAAAATAGGGACAGACGGAAGGGGGTGCCATCATGATACCATTTGACAAGGCGGTGGACATGTTGCGAGGGCTGTCCGAGGCGGATTATGAATCCGCGTCAAACTATATCCAGGCGCTGGCGTTCGGCTGGGTATCGCCCGAGCGGCCGATGAGTCGGGCACAGCTGCTGGAGGATCTGGCGCTGTCCCGGCAGCAGGCGAAGGAGGGTAAGCATCGCCCCGCCCGGGAGGCCATCGACGGGGTGATGGCAGATTATGGCCTGCTATCGCGTTGAGCTGACCGATCGCGCCCTGACACACTTCCGGGGACACATCGATTACATCGTAAATGAGCTGCGCAACCCGATGCTGCGCTGCGCCTGTGGAATGCCCTGGGGCGGGCTGTCGACGCGCTGGCTGACCACCCGGAGACCGCGCCGCTGTGCGTCGATCAGGCGCTGTGTGGGTTCGGCTATCGGAAAAAACGGATTGACGGAACCCGGTATCTGTGCATCTGCCGCGTCGAGGGGGATGCCGTTTGGATCGATGGCATCTACCATGAACTTCAGGATTACGAAAACCTGTTTGCGACGGGGGAATAGTAGATTGGACCGACCTGCCCTGGCAGGTCGGTTTGCTTTACAGTATCGTCTCCATTCCAATCTTATAGGGCTTCAGGCCCAGCTTTTCATAAAATCGCATCGCGCCGGGGTTGCAGGACCAGACGTTGAGGGTGACGTTGTAGCAGCCCTCTTGGCGGGCGAAAGCGAGTATGGCGTCGTACAGGGCGCGGCCTACGCCCCGGCCCTGGGCGGCCTCGTCCACGCAGATGTCGTCGATGTAGAGGGTGTCGTGGGCCTCCATCAGCCGGCCGCCGGAATGCTGCATCACACAGAAGCCGTGGCCCAGCACCCGGTCTGCGCCGTCCACGCCCACGAACACCGGGGTGGTGGGGTCGGCGAGTATGGCGGCGAGCTCTGCTTCGGTGTACTTTGTGGTCGGGCCCTTGAACAGGTCCGGCCGGCCGTTGTGGTGGACCATGTTTACCTGCACCAGCAGGGCCATCAGGGCGGGAATGTCATTTGTCGTCGCGGGGCGCACGGTGATGGGCATGGGGAAGCTCCTTTCCGGGGATACAGGTTTGCCGGGGTAAAGTACGAGCTCCAAAGGGGAAGGATATTTTTGGAGCGTTGTTCAACGGCACGGGAAATTCTGATTTATCGAGCTGATGACGAACTCCCCTTTGGCTAATTTACCGGGGGTATCGGGGGCGGTAGTGCCCCGATCTTTAATCGTACGCGGCGGCGTGTACGCCGCGGGCGGGGCCTTTTTTGCGACGCGAAGCTAGTCCTTTAGGGCGACGCGAAGCTAGTCCTTTAGGGCGGCAGGGAGCCTGTCGACCAGAGCAAAAAAGGCTTCCTTGCAGATTTGCCGCCCGGAAATCGCCTGCGACGCGAAGCTAGTCCTTTAGGACGATTTCAGGCAAATCTGAGGAGGATGTATTGAAGGGGGACCTGTC